>NZ_JAHWZY010000021.1:0-111409 GCF_041380215.1 Streptomyces pimonensis | reverse complement strand
GCCCTGACCGAACCGAAGCTCGAGGCAGACTTCCTTCTCCTCGACGAGGCCCAGGACACCAACCCCGTCCTTGAACAGGTGTTCGCCGCTCAACGTGGTCATGCTCAGCTGGTGATGGTTGGTGACTCTGCCCAGGCCATCTACGGGTGGCGCGGTGCCCGGGACGTGATGACGGGCTTCGATGCCACCCACCTCACTCTGACGCGTTCCTTCCGATTCGGTCCCCTCCTCGCCGAACAGGCCAACCAGTGGCTTGCGCTTACGGACGCGCCGATCCGGCTGACTGGTACCGACACAATCCCCACGAAAGTCGGTCTGGTCACTTCTCCGGATGCGGTGCTGTGCCGAACCAACATCGGCGCAATGACCGAAGTCATGCGGCAGCTGGGTGCCGGACGTCGGGTGGCTCTGAGCCGAGGCGGGCAGACGCTGAGCACACTGGCGCTCGCCGCCCGCGACCTTAAAGAGGGCCGACGGACGGGCCATCCTGAACTCGTGCTCTTTGCTTCCTGGGGTGAGCTGCAGGACTATGCCGAGCACGATCCCGCAGGACGAGACCTCCAGCCGTTCGTGGAACTTGTCGACACCCACGGTCCCGAAGCCATCATTGCCGCCGTCGACGCACTGATCGACGAGACCAAGGCCGAGGTCACCGTTTCCACAGCCCACAAGGCAAAAGGCAGGGAGTGGCCCAAGGTCAGAATCGCAGACGACTTCCCCCCACCGCCGGACAGCAACCAGCAGGACGACAGCGGTCGCCCGATTCCGGAACCCGTGAGCGATACGGACGCCCGGCTCGCCTATGTGGCCGTCACTCGCGCCCGGTGCCACCTGGACCTCGGCGGACTCGAATGGATCGAGACTTATCCGACCGCTGCAAATGGCGTGTGACCAGGCCGATCAGCTCGAGGCACGCGCGACCGACGATTTGATAATCGCTCTGCGTGCGGTGCGGGCGGCGAGCAGATTCTTGCTGCACGTGGGTCAGCCGTGAGGGTGCGGCTTGACCAGGCCGCTCCGGTACGCGATGACGACGAGCTGGGCGCAGTCGCGGGCGTTCAGTTTGGTCATGGCGTGGCGGGAAGCGCGCGAGTTCGCGGATTCTGGTGTGGGCCGAGCGCTGAACCCGCGCGTCCTCGCCGGGTTGAAGACAGGAACGAGGACGGGTTCGTCTATGCCTGCAGGGGATGATGCTGTGAGAGCCGTGGAGATTGGCGGCGTGCGGCGGCGGTGGCTGTTCAGGGTGCAATGCGCGCGGCGGCCACGGGGACGGTGACCAAGAGGGCGAAGAGTGGATGTTAACTGCCCGGCGGAACGTCGAACGGCGCGAGGGCTGCCACTGTGGGCGCGGGTGGATGGCCGGGATCGACATCGGGGGTTCTAACTAGTGCAGCGTAGCCTTAGTATCTGCTGGCCACGCCCAGTGACCACGGCGCGCCAACGACCCTCACACGTTGCCGGGCCGTCTGAAGCGCTACGCCTTATCCCCGAGGTCGTCCGGGTCGTCGTCGATGTCCTCGATAAGTCTGGGGCTGCGACCGTTGTTCTCATGCACACGGCGCTCCCAGGCGGCGCGGAAGGCAGGCAGGTGCTCCTCATCGAGGTAGTAGCCAGCCGTCTTCGACCAACCCTTCTGCGGGTCCGGCGTCGTCGGGCGCACCGGGTTCGGGATGTCCGGAGACCACCAACCCTCCTTCGCACCCCGCTTGATGGCCTTCGTCAGAGCAGCTGACGGCCCGCGAAGCGAGTTCTGCCCCCACTTCTCGCGATAGGCGTAGGCGTCCAGCCAGCCGTCTCCCTGCACCAGCTGGCTCATGAACAGCTGTACGCGGGTGTTGGTGTGGCGCAGCAGCCGGTATGCGCGGTCGGCCGTCCATGCGGTGTCCGGCGCTTCTTGCGTGGCGACCTTTACGCCCTCGGCTCCGGCGAACATCGCCAGCACCTCGCGGGCAAAGTCCTCGGTCGCGTCCTGCACGTGGATGGTCAGGTCCATCCGCCCCCCTCAGAGAAACAACCACAGAATGGCCTCGATTCGGCCTGACTGACAGGGTGGCACGTGGCGCCGTGTCAGACAATCTCGATTCTAAGGTTATTCAAGCTCAATCATCCGGGACCGGACGTCGAACGCACCGCCAGGCAGCCACAGAGCCGTATGTCTGGTCTGAGTCGTTCGGTTCGCTCCAGGAGCAGACCGATGCCGAAGCCCGCGCTCGGCGAGCGGACTGCGTCCGTTGGCGCCGCGGCCCGGGCAAGCAGCACGACAGGGGCCGGCCCTGACGACGCCGCGGTCAGCGGGCGCGGTTCCACCACTCGGCGGCATTCAGCACCAGTACCTTTTTCTCCAGAGCCTTGGCCGCCGTGCCGCTCTCGGTGACGGCCCAACTGACATGAAGATCCGCCCAAGCCAGCGTGGGCTTACCCCACTCGGTCGCCCGCCTGGGCCGCCCGCTCTCAACCTCCGCCAGCCGCTCGCGAAGCCACTGGGGGTCGGCCAGCGCCCGGTCGAAGACCGCCTCTCCGAGCCCGGAGGCCAGCGCCTTGCCGCTGGTGTAGCGCCGCAGCCGCCCGCGCAGACCTTCTCCCTGGCGTTCGCCTGCCATACCGACATAGACGAGCGGGCCAGCCGCGCCCTGCCTGGCGAGGTAGACGCCCGGCATCTGCGGCACTTCCGCGCCGGCCAAGGGAACCCACTCTGACCACGGGGCTAGGTCGAGAACTTCCTGGCTGATCCCCTCGACGTCCACGGGCTCGGGCATGAGCAGTCCTCTCGCAGACGTTCAGTGTTCGGCGCACATGCAGAACGAGCCGCCGCAGGTGTAGCAGTGCGGGCGCCCGACGCACCGGCATGACTGCCCGCAGTTCACGGGGTCGGTGTGCAACTTCACCTCGTCCGGGTTGCTGGGGTCGTACGCGGCGCGGCAGTCCCGGCAGGCAACCTGCCCCGGTGGGAGGTCCTCAGCAGCTGGTGTCCGGGGCGGCTCCGCGGCGGGCGACTGCCCGGGGTCTCGCAGCGCATCCGGGTCCTCGTCCTCGAAGAGGCGAAACACCTCGATGCGGCTCCACTCGTCGGACATGGTCACATCCTCCCAGACGGCGCGTGGCCGCCGCGGTGCCTTCAGTAGTCCATGGCGGACCGCATCTCGGCCTCGCACTCGGCGTCGTACTCGGCGTAGTACTCGGCTTGGTTCTCCGCATGCGCGTCGAGGACACCTGAGCAGCCGGCGTACAGCATCCAAGCGGCATCATGAAGACGCCGGACGTCCGCGTCGAAGTCGACTCTCTGCTGGTTCGGCCGCGCCCGCACCAACCCCTGTCCCTTGCCGCCCTTCACCGTGCTGTATCGGAAGGTCTGCCCGTTCTCGTCGAGCTGGTGCAGCCAGTCCAGGGTGTCTTGAGTGGGCGGGTCGATCCGGTCGTTCGGGGGCGGCATCAGCCGGCTGAGGTACTGGTTCAGGCGGTCCGCCAGGTGCGCGATCACGTGGGACCTCGCCAGGAAGTTGTCGAGCTCGCCGGGCGGCACCGACACTCCGTCGCGACGCAGGCAAGCCGCGGCCGACCGGATGTTCCACTTCAGGGAGAGTTCGATGGCGTGCCGGTACTGGTAGTAGATCGGCACGGGCAGAGCGTCGTTCGTGCCGGTGCGGATCCAGTGGCTCGCCAGGATGGCACCTGCCTCCAGGTAACCGAGAGCCAGGTCGAGATCGTCCTCGTGGGCACCTCCGAGGACAGCGATGCTGTTCCACTCTGACCGGCGGGGAGGCAGCCGGGTCATATCAAGCGGGTCATCCCCCGCGGCGTCCACGTCGTCCACAAGCGCATCGTCCATGGAGCCATGGTGGTGGTCCGGGCATCCGACACGCCCCGCATTTTCGACTCCTGTGTACTTCCCGCAGGGGTCTGACCACAAGGAGCAGGGCAGCATGATCCGCCGCTACATCGTCTGGCGAAACCGCCATGCCGACGATCAACGGCTACGAGCAGTGGTCGACAGGGCGAACGTTGCCAGGTGCGATACTAGTAAACCGCACCCGGAGCAAGGTCAAAAGGAGCGCCGTAAAAAGCGGTCTGCGTGGACGTTCAAGGGCTGCCCGCCCGAGTCCGCGGGTAGACCGCATGAGGCCGGCGGCAACGTCGGCCCAAGACGGATGGCCGTCTCCCCGGCTGCCGCGAGGCCACTGGCTGACAGAACCCGGCGTACAGCCTGACTCGTCTGTCCCTCAGACCCCCCGGACCAGGGAACGTGCGGGGCAGGTGGCTTTTGGTCGGAGCAGGGGGAGGCCCCCGCACCCAGTGGTCCGCGTTCGTCCAGTACGCGGTCTGCTACGTCAGGTAATGGCATCTCGCCGGAGTGTGCGTCAGGGATACGATGTCCCGCGGTCACCAGCGTGGTCGCACCGTTGACGGGGTGGCGAAGTTAGCGAGGAGCGATGGAGAAGGACCGGTGGACGACCGTCACCGAGTCTGAATACGGGCACGAGAAGCGTGGCCTGGAGTCGATTCGCAAACAGCTCCCTGACGGCAAGCCATGGCGAGCCTGGTCGAACTTCACCTTCACTGCCAATTCGGGTCATCCTCGCGAATGTGACCTCCTCGTTGTCGCTCCCGGCGGTGTATGGCTGGTCGAGCTCAAGGACTGGGTCGGACGCCTCTCGGCCCCGTACGGCACCTGGGTGCAGACGAAGGGCAACGGCGAAGAGGTCGACCACGGCAATCCGCTGCACCTGCTGAACAAGAAGGCTGCTCAGCTGTCGGGGCTGCTGGAGCGGGCGGCCGGGCCCAAGGCCCCCAAGGTGTGGATCCGGGAAGCCGTCTGCTTCACCAATCCCAAGCTGCGCGTGGAGCTGCCGCCGCACGAGCGGCAGAACGTGTTCACCATTGCCGAGCTGGTCAAGGAGCTGGGCCGACCGCCACGCGACGAACGGCTCAAGATCAACGAGGGCCGTTCGGACAACATCGCCAAGTGGCTCAAGAAGGCCGGTATCCGTCCGAGCGAGGCCGAGAAATGGGTCGGCGCCTACCGCCTGGACAAGGAGCTCACCTCGGGCCCGACCTGGGTGGACTACGTCGGCCACCACAAGGAGCTGCACGAGACTGTCCGAGTGCGCGTCTACCTGCGCGAGCGGGGCTCGACCGACGAGGCGCGCGAGTCCGTGGAGCGGGCGGCGCGCCGTGAGGCGGCCGTGCTCAGCCGCTTCAAGCACCCGGGAGCCGCGAAGTACAAGACCTTCGAACCGGCGGGCCACCCCGCCGGGCCCGCCCTGCTCTTCGAGCACGACATGCGGGCGATGCGCCTGGACGAGTACATCCGCCGCTACGGGGACGGACTCACCATCCAGGCCCGCCTGGGACTGCTGCGGCAGCTCGCCGAGACGATCCGCTCGGCGCACGCCGGCCTGCTCCACCACCGGGCCCTCGCCGCCCGCTCGATCGACGTGATCCCGGGCCCGCGCAAGCCCGGTGCGGAAGAGGCGTGGCTCCGCCCGCGTCTGGAGATCGCCGACTGGCAGGTGGCCAGCGCCCGCAGCTTCGGTTCGAGCAGCGGGGCGCGCGCTGCCGCGGCCCTTGCTCCGACGGCGCTGTCCGCCACGCACGTGGCCGAGGGAGCCGGGCCGTACCTTGCGCCGGAACTGACCGCCACCCGGCCCGACCCGGTGCTGCTGGACGTGTACGGCCTGGGCACGCTCGCCTATCTGCTGGTCACGGGCCGCCCTCCGGCATCCAGCCAGGCCGAGGTCCTGGCGATGCTGCGCGAAGGTGACGGTCTGACGCCGTCGGCCGTGGTCGACGGCCTGACGGACGACGTCGATCTGCTGGTGCACGCGGCCACGGCTTTCAACCCCTTCCACCGGATGTCCTCCGTCGACGAGTTCCTCGAACTCCTCGCCGACGCCGAGGAGTCGGTGGGCATCCGGCATGCGCCACCCGCCGAGCCCGCGGCCCCCGCGGCTGCGGCCGGACCTGCCGAGGCCCAGGCAGAACCCGAGCCGCAGGAAGAGCCCGATCCGCTGGAGGCCGAGCCCGGCGACGTACTGGGCGGCGGTCGCTGGCAGGTCCGCCGGCGCCTCGGCACGGGCTCCACCTCGCGGGCCTTCCTTGTCCGGGATCTGCGTGCCGAGGAGTTCCGGACCCGTCCGCTCGCCGTCCTCAAGGTGGCCGTCGCGGACCGGAGCGCCTCCATCCTGGAGGACGAGGCGCAGGTGATGCGCCGGATGCGCGCCGACTCCCGCGTGATCAACCTGGTTGTGGACGAGCCGCTGCGGCTGGGCGAGCGCACCGTGCTCGCCGTCGAGTACGTCGGCGACGAGAAGGCGGAACTCGCCGACGACGACGGCGCGAACGGCAAGATCCGCGCCCGCGAGGAGACCCTCGCCCGCTGGCTGCGCGAGCTCGGCGCCATGGGCACGGAGTCCTTGGAGAAGTACGGCGACCAGCTCTTCGGCGCCGTCGACTTCCTCCACGGCGAGGGTGTGTGGCACCGGGACATCAAGCCCGACAACATCGCCATCCGCAAGCGCCCCAACGGCACCCGCGAACTGGTCCTGATCGACTTCTCCCTCGCCTCCTACCCGGCCAGCGAGACCGGGGTCGGCACTCGGGGGTACATGGACCCCTTCGTCGGCGGCCCGGTGAACAGGCGGGCGGTCTACGACGACCAGGCCGAGTGGTACGCCCTCGCGG
Organism: Streptomyces pimonensis; assembly: GCF_041380215.1. Classification (NCBI taxonomy): domain Bacteria; kingdom Bacillati; phylum Actinomycetota; class Actinomycetes; order Kitasatosporales; family Streptomycetaceae; genus Streptomyces; species Streptomyces pimonensis. The sequence continues at coordinate 104,731 of NZ_JAHWZY010000021.1, read as the reverse complement.
TCACCCTGCACCAGATGGCCTCCGGCGAGCTGCCCCGCTGGGGAGACGGCTCGGTCACGCCCGAGATGACCGACCCTGAGACGATGCCGCACCCGGAGATCGCCAAGGACGCGTTCGACGACCCGGTACGCAAGGGCCTGTGGCGGTTCTTCCGCAAGGCTCTGCACCGGGACGCCGGTAAGCGGTTCGCCACGCTCAAGGACATGCACGACGCGTGGAAGAAGGTCTTCCTTGACGCGTCCCAGCAGGCCGTGCCCTCGTCGCACGACAAGGGACACGGCCTCGACGAGGCGGTTGACTCCGAGGCCGTGCGCGACGAGCGGGCCGCCGCCGCCCAGCTCGACACCCACCTGTCCCTGTCGGGTCTGACCGCCGCCGCCGAGTCCTTCCTCTACGGCCTGGGGATCACCGAGGTCGGGCAGCTGCTGGACCGCAGCGAGCGCGATCTGATCAACAAGCCGGGCCTGGGCGCCAAGACCCTCGCCGACATCCAGCGCCGTGTCCGGGAATGGCGGCGCCGGCTGCGCGCCGCGGACCTCAACCCGCTCACCGGGGAGGGCCGCAAGGCGGCCAAGGCCGAACTGGACGCGGCAAAGGCCGAATCGGGCCTGGAACGCAAGCTCAGCGACCATCTGGGCCTGGCTTCGGGCGACCGCTCCGCCCTGCGGCGGGTCTCCCTCGACGCGCTCGCCACCCGTCTGGTGCCCGAGCTGGTGCCCGGCCAGCGGGGCCCGGTGGGCAGCAACGAGACCCGGGTCGCCGTGGCTCGCGCGCTGCTGCGCCTGCCTGACGACGACGGGCGGCTGCCGCACCTGCCCGGCTGGCCCACACAGACGGACGTGGCCAAGTTCCTCGACATGACCCAGGGTGGGGTCAACCCGCACATCCTGGGCCTGCGGGAGAAGTGGCGTGAGGAGCAGGTCCTGCGGGAGCTGCGCGTCGAGGTCCTGGAGATCCTGGAGCAGTCCGGCCGCCTGGCCTCCGCCGGCGAGATCGCCGATGCGCTGATCCTGCGCCGCGGCACCGACCTGCCCGAGCTCTACCAGCGCCGCGCCCTCGCCCTGGCCGCCGTACGAGCCGTCGTGGAGATGGAGGAACGCGCCGCCACCCCGGCCTTCCTGCACCGCATGAGCCGCCAGGCCACCGACGACGCCCTGCGCCCCGGGCTGCTCGCCCTGCATGCCCGGGAGGGCATCGACAGTCCTGACACCCCCTCGGCACCCGGACTCCTCGACTACGCGATCAGGCTGGGCAGGCGCGCCGACCGGCTCGTCCAGGCCGAGACCCTGCCGACGGCCGCGGCCGTACTGGCCGACCTGACCCGGGTGGAGCCGCCTGAGGGCACCCTGGACTGGGACGAGCGGAGGATGGTCGACATCGCCGCGGCGGCCTCACAGGATGCGGCGGTCTCCTCCCGCCTGGAGCTGTACCCGCGTGGCCTCGGCCTGGTGCGGGCACTGCGCCTCACGCAGGCCGGCATCGTCAAGATCATCCCCGGGTTGCCGGACGACGAGCAGCCGGGCCTGACGGTGGCCGCCGTACACGAGCGGGTCCGCTCCCGTTTCCCCGAACTGCGGACGGGGGAGGACGAGGACGGACACGGACTCCCCACGGACGCCCCCCTCACCGATGCTCTGCGAGAGGCGGGCTTCCCGCTCGTCCTGCGCACCCACAAGGACGGGCGGCATCAGCGCTACCTCCCCGAGGGCCTGGAGAACGCCAGCCACTTCCGCTCCGGGCTGGACGGCACGTCCACCGGAACCACCTCCGCCGCCGCCTGGTCGGAGGACGCCGACCTCGCGGCGAGGGCCCGCGCCGAGGACCGCCTGCTGGCCGCGGGACGGGGCGACGGCTACCGCGTGCTGACCGTCCGCAGTGGCCTGGCCGAGCGGGCGGTGCGTCACTTGACGGACACGCGGTTCGGTGGCGGAGCGGTCGCGGTCTCGGCCACCGCGCTGTTCCTGCGGCACCTTCACGACGAGCAGGAGACGAAGGCGGCCGCGAACCCGAAGGGGCTGCCGCGCTGGGGGACGCTCCTCAAGGCCGACGCTGCGGAGGCGGGGTCCACGGCAGCCGTGAACTTCGCCCGTTTCGCGCGGAATGCATGCGACCGCATGCGGGAGGAGGTCAGCGCGTTGCTGTGCCGGGGCGAGGATCCGCGCCCGCTGCTGCTGACGGACGCGGCTGTCTTCGCGCGCTACGAGTACGTCGGCGGGTTGGACGAACTCGCCCGGCAGGCACGGGAGGGCGAGGCCAAGCGGCCCTTGTGGCTGCTGGTTCCGCAGGCCGATCCTGGTCGCGCACCGGTCCTGGGCAGAGCAGTGGGACCCGATGGCGTACGGGACGTGTACGCCGCCTACCAGGAGCCGCTGGGGGAGTGGATCCCGTTGCCGGAGTCGTGGGTTCGGCAATCGCACCGCGCACAGACCGAAAGCACTGAGGAGAACGCCCGATGATCGACCGCAAGGCCCTGCTGGACGACCTCAAGCCGCAGGTCGCCGCAGCCAAGAAGGACCTTGAGCGGCAGGTCGACGAGCGTCCCGAGGTGCGTGAGCGGTACGAGATCGAGTACCAGCAGGCCCGTGAGCTCGGCCGTACGGCGGATTCGCCGAAGGCCTGGCTCGACGAGCAGCTCACGCAGGTGGCCGTGGCGTGGGTGCTGGCCACCGTGTTCGTACGGTTCTGTGAGGACAACAGGCTGATCAACGAGCCGTACCTGACGTCGCCGGACATCGACCGTCGGGAGCTGGCGCAGGCGCGGTACGACGAGTACAAGTCGACGGCGGCAGATCCCACCTGGCGGGGTTGGCTCCTCAAGGCGTTCGCGGAGATCGGGGACGGGCAGGCTGGACGGCTTCTCTTCGACGAGTGGCACAACCCGCTGTACCAGGTGCCGCTGTCTCATGAGGGCGCGGGTGCACTGGTCGCCTTCTGGGGGCGGCGGAGGGAGGACGGCACGCTCGTTCATGACTTCACGGATCCGTTGCACGAGGACGACGAGGACGGGCTTCAGGGGTGGGACACGCGCTTTCTCGGTGACCTGTACCAGGACCTGAGCGAGGACGCGCAGAAGCGGTACGCGCTGCTGCAGACGCCGGAATTCGTCGAGGAGTTCATCCTTGACCGGACGATGACGCCCGCGCTGCGCGAGTACGGCTTCAAGGACCTGAAGATGATCGACCCCACGTGTGGGTCGGGGCACTTCGTCCTGGGCGCGTTCAAGCGGCTGGTGGGGGAGTGGGCGAACAAGGCCCCGACGGTGGATGTTCACGAGCGGGTGCGGGCCGCGCTCGACTCGGTGCACGGCGTGGACATCAACCCGTTCGCGGTCGCCATCGCGCGGTTCCGGCTGCTGGTTGCGGCCATGGCTGCCGCGAATGTGCGGACGATGAAGCAGGCGGCGCGGTACGAGTGGCCGGTCCATCTGGCGGTGGGTGACTCGCTCATCAAGTCACGCCAGTTGGAACTGACGCTGGACGGGGAGGCAGCGGAGGACCCGCTGGCCTCGTTCGCGTATCGCACCGAGGACTGGCTGGAACACCCGGACATTCTGAAGCCGGGGCGGTATCACGTGGTGGTGGGGAATCCGCCGTACATCACTGTGAAGGACAAGGAGCTCAATCAGCGGTATCGGGAGATGTACAAGGAGGTGTGCCACAAGGAGTACGCGCTCACCGTGCCGTTTGCTCAGAGGTTCTTCGAGCTGTCCAAGAACGGCGACCCCGAGACTGGTCGTGGGTATGGGATGGTGGGGCAGATCACTTCGAACTCGTTTATCAAGCGCGAGTTCGGCGTGCATCTGATTCAGGGGTACTTCGGTCACCAGGTCGAGCTCACCGAGGTTATCGACGCATCTGGTGCCTACATCCCCGGCCATGGCACGCCTACCGTGATCCTCGTCGGGCGGCGGCGAGGTGGTCGGCACCGCACGTCGACGGTGCGTACGGTGCGGTCGGTGCAGGGCGAACCGGGAGTTCCCGACGATGCGGCCAAGGGGCAGGTGTGGTCAGCGATCATCGACCAAATCGATACGCCGGGCAGCGTGAGCAAGTGGGTGTCGGTCGACGATCTTGACCGGAATCGGTACTTCGCGAAGCAACCGTGGGTGCTCGCCGACGGGGGTCAGGAACTGATTGACGGGCTTGAAGCAGCTGGAGGCCCGAAGCTCCGGAATCGGGCAAAGCGCTTCCAGTACACGGGTCAGACCAATGCTGACAGCATCATGATCAGCACTCGTGCCGCCTGGACGCGTCGCGGGGGCGAGGAGCAGCTCGGGCGCACTCTCGTGCTCGGTGAAGAGCTACGCGACTGGTTCCACTCGGAGGGGACATTCACGTTCTTTCCTCATAAGGAGACTACGGACAAGTTCGAGTTGCTTCACCTGCCGGAGGACTCTGGCGCGCACAAGTGGATGTGGCCGGGCCGGACGGTGCTGGGTCATCGTGCGACCTTTTCGAAGGGCACCTATTTCTCTGACGGGAGATCCTGGTACGAGTGGCACCAGGTGACCCCTAGTCCTGGCTGCCATCCGTGGTCGATTGCGTTTGCGTTCGTGGCAACGCATAACCACTTCGTTCTGGATCGGGGTGGGAAGGTGTTCAACCGGTCCGCCCCGGTGATCAAGCTATGGGAGGGTGCCTCGGAGGAGAAGCACCTGCAGTTGCTCGGCGTCCTCAACAGCTCCACTGCCGGTTTCTGGCTGAAGATGGTGAGTCAGGGCAAGGGAGGTAGTGGTCTGGGCAGGGGCATTCAAAGTGAAGCCTGGGAGGAGCGCTACGAGTTCACTGGAACGAATCTCCAGGACCTTCCCCTGCCTTCGGCCTATCCCACGCCCCTCGCCACGCAACTCGACGCCCTCACCCAAGACTTGGCCGCCAACACCCCAGCCGCAGTAGCCTCCGAATCCACCCCCACCGCCCCCGCCCTCCGCGAAGCCCACTCCCGCTACACCCACCTCCGAGCCCGCATGATCGCCCTCCAAGAAGAACTGGACTGGCAGGTCTACGCCCTCTACAGCCTCCTCGACGACGACCTCCGCCCCGCCCCCCGCAACGGCGACGACTTCGCCGACGTCCCCGAACTCGCTCTCGGCCAGCGCGCGTTCGAGATCGTGTTGGCGCGCAAGGTCAAGGCCGGCGAGGCGTCCGACGAGTGGTTCCGGCGTCACGGCTCCACACCCATCATGGAGATCCCGGCCGAGTGGCCCGCCCCCTACCGGGAGATCGTCCAGAAGCGCATCGACGCGATCGAGTCGAACCGCCAGATCGGCATGGTGGAGCGGCCCGAGTACAAGCGGCGCTGGACCACCGAGGGCTGGGACGCGCTTCAGGAGAAAGCGTTGCGCTCCTGGTTGCTCAACCGCATGGAGGACCGCGCCCTCTGGTTCGACGCGGAGGGCAGCCCGCTGATCCGCACCCTCAACCAGCTGGTCCACGACCTCGAACAGGACGAGGACTTCGTCGCGGTCGCCGAGCTCTTGGCGCCGGGACAGGAGTTCGCGAAGACGGTCGCCGCTCTCCTCTCCACCGAGCACGTACCGGCCGTCGCCGCCCTCCGCTACAAGCCCTCCGGCCTGGACAAGCGCACCGACTGGGAGCGGGCCTGGGAGGAGCAGCGCAAGGAGGACGCCGAGCAGGACTTCATCGCCAAGAAGAAGCTCCGGGACGCGATCCCGGTGCCACGGCCCTACACCAGCGCGGACTTCCTCCGCAGCTCCTACTGGAGTCTGCGCGGCAAGCTGGACGTACCGAAGGAGCGCTTCGTCTCCTACGGCACCGAGAACGTCCAGTCCCCGCCCCTCTACGGCTGGGCCGGCTGGGACCACCTTCAGCAGGCCGAGGCGCTGATCGGTCACCTCCACGCCCATGGGCACGAGATGTCGGACGAGGAGTGGCCGCCGCTGCTCGCCGCCCTCCTCGAACTGCAGCTGTGGCTGGACCAGTGGCACGGCGAGATCGACCCGGCGTACGGCACCTCGCCCGCCGCCGACGCCCTTGCGCAGCGCCGCTCCCTTCAGGGTGACCGTCACCTCACCGACGAGGACCTGAAGGCGTGGCGGCCGCCCGCCGCCCGTCGCGGACGCGGGGCGAGCGCGAAGACAGCCAAGAGCACCAAGAGCACGACGAAGACCACGAAGGAGTCCTGACACCAATGGCCGCCCCTGCGCGACAGAGCACGGCACCGCTGCTCAAGGACCTGATGGACCTGCCGGTGTCCGTCTCCACGTCTTCCTACGTGCTCAAGCTGTCGGAGGCGGTCACCAAGGAAGGGGCCCGGAAGGCCCTGGACGACTACGTCGTCACCGGGGAGCTGCTGCGGAACTTCCGCGACGCCCTCAACATGATCTCGACCGCGCTGGAGACGCAGAGCTCCAAGGCGGCGTATCTGCACGGCTCGTTCGGTGCCGGTAAGTCGCACTTCATGGCCGTACTGCATGCGCTGCTGTCCAACAGCGAGGCGGCCCGGGCCCGGCAGGAGTTCGACCCGCTGTACCAGGATTTCGACTGGCTGCGGACGGGCGGCAAGAACTTCCTGCTCGTCCCGTACCACATGCTGAACGCCGAGAGCCTGGAGCATCGCGTACTCGGCGGCTACGTCGACTGGGTGGCCAAGGTCCGGCCCGGATGCTCCACCCCGCGCGTCTACCGCACCGACGCCCTCTTCGACCAACTCCGGGATATGAAGCGGGACTTCGGGGACGAGCAGTTCCTCGCCCAGCTCAACGCGGGCGCCTCGGAGGAGGTCGACGAGTGGGGCAACCCCGCCGCCTTCTGGACCTCCGAACGGGTCGACGCCGCCCTGAACGCTGCCGAGGCCCACGACAAGAACGTCCGGCTCGACGTGCACAACCCCACCACCCCGGCGGAACTACGCGCGCGTCTCACCCAGGACGCGATGAAGACCGTGGCCCGCAGATACGGCAGGATCGCGGCGCAGACGAACGGGTTCATCCCGCTCGACGAGGGCCTGACCGTGATCGCCGAGCACGCCAAGTCCCTCGGCTACGACGGGCTGGTGCTCTTCCTCGACGAGCTGATGCTGTGGCTCACGATGATGATGCAGGAGGAGAAGCAGGTTCTGCGCGAGTCCGCGAAGTTCACCAACTTCGTGGAGGGCGGCGACAGCCGGCGCGCCATCCCGATCATCTCCTTCATCGCCCGCCAGCGCGACCTGCGGGAGATCACCGGTGAGGAGATGCACGGCACTGGTGAGGCGGCCATGCAGCAGAACCTCAACTACGCCTCCGGCCGCTTCGACTCCATCAAGCTGGAGGACCGCAACCTGCCGGAGATCGCCCACGAGCGGCTGCTCAGGCCGCGCTCGGACGAGGCCCGGCAGGAGATCCAGGCTGGGCTCGACCGGCTGCTGGCCGCCAACCCCGGTGCAGTGCGCGACACCTGGCTCGGTGACGACAAGGCCCTGGTGGGTGCGGGCGAGGAGCCGCTGCGCAAGGCGTACCCGTTCACGCCCGCGTTCATGGACGCGCTGGTCAAGATCTCCTCGGCGCTGCAGCGCAACCGTACCGGTATGAAGCTGATGGGCGAGATCCTCGCCGACCAGCGCAACCGGCTGCGCCTGGGTGACCTGGTGTGCCTCGGTGACCTCTACCCCTACCTGGGCAAGGGCGGCAACAAGCCTTTCCAGGACGCGACCCGAGTGGTGTTCGAGTCGGCCGAGCGGCTCTACAACACCAAACTCCGGCCGTACCTGATGACCACCCATGACGTCAGCGAGGAGGAGATCGACGCCTACGCGCGCGACCCCGACTCCGTGCCTGCCGAGAGGCGGCCGTCGCTGGAGGCGTTCACCGGGGACGACCGAATCATGCGCACCCTCCTGCTGTCCGCGCTGGCTCCCGGGGCGGTGTCCTTGCAGAACCTCACCGTGGAGCGGCTCCTCGCACTGAACCACGGCTCGATCAAGAGCCGGTTCAAGGGGGGCGCGGTCCAGGCCCTGGACGGCAAGCTCCAGCAGTGGGCGGGCAAGTTCGCCGAGATCAAGGTCAGCGGTTCCGGCGCCCAGGCCTCCGTGCTGCTCGAACTGACCGACATCGACCTCGACTCGATCCTCGCCAACGCCAACACCTACACCCAGACCCGCTTCCAGCGTGACCTCGCCGAACGGATCCTCCGCCGGCTGCTCGGCACCACCCCGCGCACGGGCTACGACGAGCTTGCCCTCGTGTGGAAGGGATCGCCCCGCACGCTCGAGGTGAACTTCGCGAACGTCCGCGACAAGGACCGGGTCGGCGACGAGCAGCTCAAACCCGCCACCGACGGGCTGTGGCGGATCGTCGTCGACTACCCGTTCGACGACGGCAACTACGGGCCGCGCGAGGACGCCATGCGCATCGAGGGCCTGCGGGCGCAGGCCGGCCCCGACGGTCCCGCCCGTACCCTCGCCTGGCTGCCCACCCACCTGTCCCAGCAGGCGCGCGACAGCTTCCGGCGGCTTACCGTCATCGACAGCGTCCTCTCCGACGAGGACCGCTTCCACGGAACCTTCGCCAAGCACCTCAGCCAGGACAAGCGGGTACGCGCCTGGCAGCTGCTCGAAGCCCAGCGCGACACCCTGACGCGGGAGGCGGAGAAGGCGTTCAAGCAGGCGTACGGACTGGCCGACAAGAAGGAGACCGAGGTCCAGCTGGGTTTCGAGGACCACCTCGACCCCGTGCATCCGGTGCCCGGCCTGTCTCTTCCGATCGGCGCCTCCTTCGAGAAGGCCGTCCGGCTCATCGCCGCCCGTCTGCTGGAGTGCCAGTTCCCGGCCCACCCGCAGCTCGATCCGGAGAACACCGGCAGGGCGATCACCACGTCCGACGCGAAGAAGGTGTACGAGCTGGTGCGGCGGGCCGCGCTCGCCCGCGACCGGCGGGTGGAGGTGCCCTCCGGTGAGCGCAAACTGATGACGCGGCTGGCGCAGCCCCTGCTGCTGGGCACCATGGGTGAGGCGTACTTCGAACTGTCCTCGCACTGGACGGACTTCTTCGACGACCAGGCCCGCGCCGACGGACTGCCCGCGGGCGACGACCTGACGTACGTACGCCTGACGGACTGGCTCGACCGGCCCGAGCCGCGCGGGTTGCACGAGACGGCCCGGCAGCTCGTGATCGCCGGGTTCGCCGAGATCGCCGACCGGGTGTGGGTGCGGGGCGGTGCTGTCCAGGACGTCTCGCTCGCCTTCGCGGCTCGTGCCGGAGATGCCCTGCGCACCCAGCCCCGGCCCTCGGAGCCCGACTGGGAGGAGGCACTCGACCGCTACGAGTCCCTCTTCGGGGAGAAGCCCAAGTCCCGGCTCTACCGCGGGCAGATCATCAACCAGTTCGCCACGGCGGTGCGCGAGCAGGCGCGAGCGTGCGACGAGGCCGCCGGTGAGCTGGTGCGCCGCTTGGAGGACGCCCAGGGGAAGCTGGGCCTCGACGAGTCGGACCCGGCCGGGCGGCTCGCTCTCGCCCGCCGGTCCCTGGCTCTGGTCAAGCAGCTCATCGACACCGCGGAGGCCGGCTCGGCCGCAGCCCGCCGCACGGTCGAGACCCTCGCGGGATTCGACCTGCGGGGTGTCTCGCCCCTGCGCTACGGCACCTCGCTCGCGCAGGCCCGCAAGGTCGCCTCAGCGCTCGCCGAGGCCAACGCCGACTGGGACACCCTGGAGCTCGCCGAGGGCCTCGGCCCGGAGGGCCACTCCATCCTGGAGCGGCTGAAGGCCGCCGCCCGCAGCGACCAGCAGACGGCTGACCTGGCGGGAGCCCTGGAGAGGGCCCGACGCGAGGTGATCGCCCTGCTGAAGGCACGCCAGACACCGCCCACCCCGCCCGAACCGCAGCAGCCTCCCGGTCCCTCCGGCCCCGACGACATCTCCCTCAAGGGGGACGACGCCGAGCCGTCCGTGCCGTCCACCCACACGGCCACCCCGGGTTCCGGCGGTGTGCGGCGGGCCGGCGGCGGGCGTACCAAGGCCCGGGTCGCCGCGGCCCAGTTCGCCGCCGAGATCCAGGCCCTCGCCGAGGCACAGCCCGACGCCGAGATCGAGATCACCTGGCGGATGGTGGGCGAGTGACCACCGCGACCACAGCCGCCGGCCTGGCCCGGCTCACGCCCGCGCTGCTCGTCCAGTACCTGTCCGCCCGACCCGGACTGGACGGGCGTACCCGTGCCGTCGTCCTGCTCCGCGCCCAGCCCGAGTGGGACGGACCCGACACGCTCACCTACGGCGGCGGGCAGCGGGCCGCCATCGCCGCCGCTCCCTCGCCGCTCGCCGTGCACGAGCAGATCCTCGGCCATCTCCATAGTGCCGGGGACGGGTCCGGCCCCCGTGTCCTCGTCGTACTCACCGACTGCGAGGAGGCCACGCTCGACCCCGGTCTTCTCGCTCGCGTGTGGCACAACGGCGTCCGCAGCGTGGACAACTGGGAAGTCGTACGAACCTCCTTCGGGGCCGGTGCCGTGGACCACCGGCTGCAGGTCTCCGACGGAGGCTGGGCCGCCGAGGCCCTGCTGGAGGCGGCACCGCTCGACCGCTGGCCGAAGATCGCGGGCGGCACGCTCACCCGCGACCACGCCCTCGCCCAGCTCGCCCAGCGGCGCCTCGGCCTAGGCCGGTACGCGGACGCGATGGACGAGACACAAGACGTCGCGGACGACCGCATCGGCCTCACGGCTCTGCTGCGGTGGGCCGTGCGGCCCGGAGCCGCCGAACGGTTCCTCGCCCTGCGCGAAGCCGAACGCGACGGCCTGGCCGGGTTCCTCTACGAGAAGGGCCAGGCCGGACCGGCCGCCACCATCCTCTTCGGCCTCATCAGCGAGGGGCACGGCACCGACGCACTCGCCTACGGTCTGGTCGCCGCCGCGCTGTGGAGCCACACCGCTTCTCCCGGCCCCGAGGTCTACCGGGCCCGTGGCCGGGCCGAGCTGTGGGCGGGCGGCCAGGGCGTCCTCTCGCCCGAGGAGTCCGATGTGCGCTTCGCCCAGTACGGCACGGTGGCCGAAGCGACGGTGGACACGCTCGTCGCCCGCGAGGACCGGCGTGTGCTCACCCCGCTGCTGCAGCGCGCCGACGTTCTCGCCCGCCAGTTCGGGGCCGAACAGGCCGCGACCGTAAGTCTGTTCCTCCCCACCAGCTTCGAGGCTCGCGCGGCCGATGCCGGCGCCGCCCTGGCCACCGGTGATCCGGACCGCATCGCCCAGGCCGTGGGCGCGTGGGGCGAACACCAGCACGCGGGGCGCCCGGAGGGCCGCGCCCGCGTCGAGCGCGCCCGCATGGCACAGCGGCTCGCCGCCTGGCTGACCGGTCCGACAGAGCAGCCGCAGTCCGTGGAGGACTGGTTGAGGCTGCAGATCACCGACACCGCCTGGGCCGACCTCGCCCTCGACCGCATAGAGGCGGGAGGCGAGGACGTTCCCGCCCTGCGGGACGCGTACGACCGGCTCGGAGAGCAGGTCCGCGAACGCAGGCGCGAGATGGACCAGGCCTTCGCCCAGCGGCTCGCAGCCTTTACGGAGGGCGGTGGCGCACCCGGTGACCTGCTCACCGTCGAGGACTTCCTCGACCGCGTCGCCGCCCCCGCGGCCAGCGGCAAGGACCGGCGCCGCCTGCTGATCGTCGTCGTCGACGGCATGACCTCCGCCATCGCCGCCGAGATCGGGCAGGAGCTGCGCGAGCGCTTCAGCGAGTACGACCCGTTCCCGGAGGCGACAGGAGGCCCGCGGCGCCGTGCTGTGGCCGCCGCACTGCCCAGCGTCACCGCTGTCAGCCGCACTAGCCTGTTCGCCGGGCGGCTGCTGCGCGGCGCGCAGGCCGACGAGAAGCGGCTGTTCCGCCAGCACCCGTTCGCCGGTCCGGGGCGCGCGGCGGCCGTCTTCCACAAGGACGACCTGCGCGCCGAGCGCACCGGAAGCCCCTTCAGCGCACCACTGGAGGCCGCTCTGCACGACGGGCGCACCCACGTCGCGGTGGTCCTGAACACCATCGACGACCGGCTCGCCAAGGAACAGCGCCTGGGCGCGACCCGATGGTCCGTCGACGAGATCGGGTTCCTCGGCGAACTCCTCGACACCGCCGCCGCCGAGGGCATGGCCGTCCTGCTCCTCTCCGACCACGGGCACGTCGTCGACCGGCGCGACCGCCGGGTCTCCGTGCCCGAAGCGGCGGACCGCTACCGCCCGTACACCGAGGGAGAGCTGGACGAGCGGGAGATCCGGTTGCGCGGATCTCGTGTGGTCGCCCCCGAGCCCGGGGGAGCGGTCATCGCCCTGTGGGACGCCGACTCCCGCTACACCGGGCGCAAAGCCGGCTACCACGGCGGCGCGTCCCTCGCCGAGATCGCCATTCCGCTCCAGGCCTACCTGCCGTTCGGCGCCACGCCGCCCGAAGGATGGCGGGAACTCGGGGATCCCGCTCCCCAGTGGTGGTCGCTCGACCATGTGGCTGAAGAAGCCCCTGCTGCCCCGGCTCCTGTCTCGGGCCCGGCCGCGGCGCCCGCTTCGGCAAGTCGCCGTCCTTCGAAGTCGAAGCAGGTCACCCAGGAGGAGAGCCTGTTCGCCGAGCCCGCCGTTCAGGCCGTAACGGTCCCTGCCGTGCCCGCCCGGCAGGCCGAGCCTGCCGTGCCGTCCGATCCCCGTACCGCGCTCGTGGACGCGCTGATGTCGTCGGAGATCTTCGAGGCACAGCTGAAGCTCGTGGGCCGCACGGTGGACCTGGACAAGGTGCGCGCCGCCGTACAGGAACTGCTCGCGTCGAGGACGTTGCCGCTCACGGCTCTGGCACAGCGTGCCGGGGAGCGGCCCGTGCGCGCTGCCGGGTTCGCCGCGGTACTGCGGCAGCTCCTCAACCACGACGGCGAACAGGTGCTGGAGATCCTGCCGGACAACCGTACGCTTCGGCTCAACGAGCCGTTGCTGAAAGCCCAGTTCGGCCTGTGAGTGGGGGCGGTCGCGTCGTCCCGTTCGGAAGCGGAGCCGATCGGGACAGTGGCCGTGGGAAACTGGCGGGGTGAGTGAACAGCCCTCCTCCGCATCCTCCGCCTCTGGTGTCACGGTGTCGCCCGCGCGGCGGCGGGCCGTCGTCGACGCGCTGCGGCGCGGAGCCGTCCCCGACAGCGGTCTCGATCTCCTCGCCACGGGACTCGACCGGTTCGAGGCGGCCGTGGACGGCGAGCTGGACGCCGTGGCCGCGGGCGGATCCGCCTTCAAGGCCGTGCGTGGCGAGTACGGTAGCGGCAAGACCTTCTTCGCCCGCTGGCTCGGCGAACGAGCCAAGCGCCGCGGCTTCGCCGTCGCCGAGGTACAGGTGTCAGAGACCGAGACGCCCCTGCACCGGCTGGAGACCGTCTATCGCAGGGCCACCGAGCGCCTGGCCACCGCGAGCTTCCAACCGTCGGCCCTCCGGCCCATCGTCGACGCGTGGTTCTACGCGCTCGAGGAGGACGCCCTTGCCGCCGGCGCCGACGACTCCCGGCTGGAGCAGGCCGTCGCGAAGCTCCTCGACGACCGCCTCTCGGAGGTCTCCCGCGGCGCCCCCGGATTCGCTGCCGCACTGCGCGGCTACCACTCCGCGCTGGGCGCGGAAGACGAGGCCACCGCTGCGGCCGTTCTCGCGTGGCTCGGCGGCGAGCCGCATGTAGCGGCCGCCGCCAAGCGCGCTGCGGGGGTTCGCGGGGACCTCGACCACTTCGGCGCCCTCGGCTTCGTTCAAGGGCTGCTCGCCGTTCTGCGCGACAGCGGACATCCTGGGCTCCTCCTCGTCCTCGACGAGGTGGAAACCCTGCAGCGCGTGCGCTCCGACGCCCGGGACAAGGCGCTCAACGCCCTTCGGCAGCTGATCGACGAGGTCCACTCCGGTCGCTTCCCCGGCCTCTACCTGGTGATCACCGGCACCCCTGCGTTCTACGACGGCCCGCAGGGCGTACAGCGTCTCGCGCCCCTGGCCCAGCGCCTGGCCACCGACTTCTCCACGGACCCACGCTTCGACAACCCCAGGGCAGTGCAACTCCGTCTTCCCGGCTTCCAGCTGGAGACGCTGACTGAACTCGGCCGCAAGATCCGCGACCTGTATGCGACAGGCAGCACCTCCCCGGAGCGGGTCCGCTCCGTCGCCGACGACGCGTACGTGGCCGACCTGGCCCACGCCGTCGGGGGAGCCCTCGGTGGCAAGGTCGGAGTCGCCCCCCGCCTCTACTTGAAGAAGCTCGTCGGCGACGTCCTCGACCGCATCGACCAGTTCCCTGACTTCGACCCGCGTGCCGACTACCGCCTCACCGTCGACCGCACCGAACTCACCGACGCCGAGCGCCATGCCGCCACGCTCCCGGTTGCTCTGCCCGCCTCGGCCGGCGAGGTGGAGCTCGACCTGTGAGCGTGAGCGGAGCAGCGGACGCCGACCCTGTCGACCGGCTCGATCCAGTCCTCCTCCACCACATCGTCAACACCCTCGGCTGGCCCGGCCTCAGGCCCCTGCAGTCCTCGGCGATCGGACCGCTCCTCGATGGCGAGGACGCGGTACTGCTGGCGCCGACAGCAGGCGGCAAGACCGAGGCCGCCGCATTCCCCCTCCTCACTGCCATGGCCCGGAACGGCTGGTCCGGCACCTCGGTTCTCTACCTCACGCCTCTGCGCGCCCTGCTCAACAATCTCCAGCCACGCCTGCACGCCTACGCCCAGTGGCTGGGACGCGCGGCTGCGCTCTGGCACGGGGACACCGGCGAGTCCGAACGGCGGCGCCTGCGCCGCGAGCCACCGGACATCCTCCTCACCACACCGGAATCCCTCGAAGCACAGCTCATCAGTGTCAAGACCGACCACGCCCTGCTGCTCGGCGGGGTGCGGGCGGTCGTCGTGGACGAGGTGCACGCCTTCGCCGGGGACGACCGCGGCTGGCACCTGCTGGCGGTCCTGGAACGACTCCAGCGGCTGACCGGCCGGCGGTTGCAGCGCATCGGCCTGTCCGCCACGGTCGGCAACCCGAACGAACTCCTCGCTTGGCTTCAAGGCTCCACCCGTGGTCGAGCGCCCGGCCACGTCATTGCCCCCGGCGTCGCCACCGGCCCCGCGGCCACGACAGCGGAACCCGAGCCGCACACCGCTAAAACCCCGCCCGGGGACATCGAGTTGGACTACGTCGGCTCGCTTCCGAACGCCGCGACCGTCATCTCCGCCCTCCACCGGGGCGAGAAGCGCCTCGTCTTCTGCGAGTCCCGCCGGCAGGTCGAAGAGCTCGGGCAGGCGCTCCGAGCACGCGGCGTGACCGTGTTCCTCTCGCACTCGTCCCTGTCGGCGGCCGAGCGTCTGCGTTCCGAGGAAGCATTCGCGCAGGCACGCGACTGCGTGATCGTTGCCACCTCCACGCTCGAACTCGGCATCGACGTCGGCGACCTCGACCGGGTGATCCAGATTGACTCCCCCGCGACCGTCGCTTCCTTCCTGCAACGCCTGGGCCGTACCGGACGCCGGTCCGACAGCACGCGCAACTGTCTCTTCCTCGCCACCTCCCACGAGAGCCTCCTCCAGGCGGCCGGACTGCTGACCCTGTGGGGCAGACACTGGGTGGAGCCTGTCACCGCACCGCCGGGGCCGCAGCACCTCGTTGCCCAGCAGCTGCTGGCCGTCGCCCTCCAGCGCCACAAACTGCCCGCCGCGGACTGGCACGAGGAGTGGAACGGCCTTGCTCCCTTCGACGCGTCCGCCCGACCTGTTCTGGAGCACCTCCTCACCCAAGGTTTCCTGGAACAGGACAGCGGCATCTACTTCATCGGCGAACAGGCCGAGAAGCGTTTCGGCAGGCGGCACTTCATGGACCTCACCGCGTCGTTCACCGCACCGCCCCAGTTCGCAGTCCTGCACGGACGTACAGAGATCGGGCACACGGACCCGGCTCTGCTGGTCGAGGAACACGAGGGGCCCCTTCGGTTGCTGCTCGCCGGACGCAGCTGGCACGTGACGTATGTGGACTGGCGCCGGCATCGGGTCTTCGTCGAGGCCGCCGAGTCGGGCGGGGTCGCCAAGTGGCAGACCGGCACCGTCCGCGGCCTGTCGTACCGGCTTGCCCAGGCGATGCGCGAGGTGCTGCTCGGCGCCGACCCCGCGGTCGGTCTCACCCGGCGCGCACAGGCCGGTCTCGTGGAACTACGGGAAACCGAAGGCCGGTTCGCTCACCCGGAGGCGACCTTGATCACCCGCAGCGGACGCGACGTACGGTGGTGGACCTGGGCCGGTTTCCGCGCGAACGCGACCCTCACGGCGTGGCTGGCCAGCGCGGTCGACCCGCTGCAGCGGCCTGCGGACTCCTACGTCCGGCTCCGCCACGACCTGACCCGCGAGGAGTGGAACCAGGCGCGAAGCACGCCGCGGAGGGAGGAGCTCCCACAGGTCTCTGCGGCCGCCGTACGTGGCCTCAAGTTCTCCGCAGCGCTCCCCGATGACCTCGCCGCCAGCGTGCTGGCCGTTCGCCTTGCCGACACGGATGGGGCCGATGCTGTGCTGTCCCAACGTACGCGCTGGGAGAGTGAACCGGTCTGACAACGGCGCCGAACCTGGCACGCAGCACACCCGGTGACTGGATTGCGCCCTTTCGGTGCGCATCACCCCAGCTCACGCTGGTTCCACACCGTCGCGGGGCAGTGTGGAGGGGACCGCCATGTCCGGACCGCTGTACGTGCCAGTCCTTCCAGTGCGCGCCCATGCCGTGGCAGCGATCAAGGGCCTGGCCCCAGGGATCCGTGATCGGGTGGCCCCGGTGTGGACGCTGCCGATCATCGTGGGCGAGGGCGCCGGTCAGCTCGAAGTGGCGGTGGACAAGGAGCTGAGGCGCATCGCGAGTGTCCACAAGTACACGGCGGCATGGCTGGATGCGCCGTACGCTGCCCTCGACGAGGCCCCCTACGGACATCTGCTCCCTTTCTACTGGTCACACGCGGCGCTTCGACCCGTCACCGATCCGACCCTTCCCCCGTCCCACCAGGCTGTGGCCATGGAGTGTGCCGGTGAGGGCGGTGGCGGCCTCGGAATCCGCATACGCTTGCCCGGCGCCTGGAACGACGAACTCGCCGAGCGCACAAGGGCGCTGCTGGCGCGAGTGGATCCCGACGTGCCCGTGGATCTCCTCCTCGACCTTCACACCGTCCTGCCCGTCCACCCCGACGCGGCCAAGGAAGCACTGTGCGCAATCGACATGCTGGTTCCACTCGCCGTATGGCGCACGATCGCCCTATGGCGGGCGGCTTCCCGGACGAGGTCGACAGGGTGCTCGACAGAGACCGGGGCGAGGCCGAGCGGGCGGACTGGGACACCTGGCACGAGTTACGGGCGAGTCGGCGATCCTACGCGCAGTTCGTCCGCTACGGCGACTACGGCATCCTCGCCGCACGCAACCTGGCGCGATCGGCGGACGATACCGACCGGTCTCCCTACGGATTACTGCGGTACACGACGGAACGCACCTTCCTGGTCGCAAGGTTCTGGGCCGAGAAGCGGGGCGAGACAGGAGCCACCGGCGAGGCGGCTCGTTGGATCACCGGATTCCCCGACTTCCGTGGCTCGGGTGCGAGTACGGGCGACCGCTGGCACGAACAGTGCGCCCGCACCACGGACGCCAAGGGCACGGGCAACGGTGGAACACCATGGGGAACATCCAGCACATGACCTATGTGGTCCGTTGCTTGTCCCGGTTGGCTGACTGACCGCGACGCGACGCCGGGAGCTCTCAGAGGCCGCTCAGCGATTCCCGCAGATCGTGCGTGAACGACTGCCAGGATGCGAGCTGCTGGACCGGCCCTTCGCGATCCAGCATCTGCAGCAGTCGTGCTCGATTCTCTGGGAAGCGCCTTCGGAGCTTCTCCAAGCGGCGCCCTTTCTCCTCGCTGGCAGTAGCGATTGCCTGCTTGAGGAGTGCCTTGGGATCTGGCACCGACTCGACCCGGGCCGGCTTTGGGAGGTCGAGTGCCACCTTGCCATTGGGGTTCCCCGCCACTTCGCGGATAGCCGCCTGGTTCAGAAGCAGCCAGGCTTCCAGCATCCGTACCGGGATAACGGGCACGTGTGCCAGGCCAGGGCTCACCTCATTGACCGCTTCGGCGATCTCACTGCGCCGCCGCTCCGGGGGGTTGCCGTCGGAGTCGCGGTGGATGATGACGAGGTCGTACACCTGCCCCTCGTCGCTGAGCCACTGTGCGGCGCGCAGTTTGTCCCTGACAGAGTGGCCCGGCTTGTTCGGGAGGCGGTTCAGATCGGGAGGCGTCACAAGGATCTCGCGGCCCATTTCTGCCCCGATCTCCTCGATGTGATCGCGCAGGCCAATGTCGCTGGACCCTTCACAGAGATAGAGGGCGTGAATAATCACGAGGTGCTCCCCGCGAGAGTCAGCCGGGCTTCTGGCGGAGATGTGAGGTAAGCGAGGATGTCAGCCTTCGTCCCGTAGCCCTTCTCGGCACCGCCCGCCCGCCAGGTGCTGGCGAGGGGCCGCAACCGCAGACCGCGTGCGGCCTTGCCCATACCCCGGGGGATGCTCGCGGTATCGGCGATCAGCAGGTCGAAATCGTCCACGAGCTGGACGACACCCGGGGAGTGGGTGTTGATAAGGACTTGTCGGAAGGGGTTGTCCTCGTCCACCGGTACGGAAGGATCCACCGCCAAATCGCGCACCAGGTTCACCATGGCAGAGAGATTGGCCGGGTGAATGCCATTCTCCGGCTCCTCCATACACAGCAGCCCGTGCGCCTGTGGGTCCTCGAGCAGTACGCACAGGGCCAGGAAGCGCAGGGTTCCCTCCGACAGGCTGCGCGCCGGGAGTACCATTCCGTCGATCTCATGGAGCTTGATGGTCAGCAGCTCGCGTGTGTCGTCCGCTTCGACGTGCAGCGTCTTGACGTGCAGTCCGGACAGATCCGACAGGCGCCCCGCGACCCGGGAGTAGACCCGGGCGGGGTCGTCCGGGAACTTCTTCCGCGCGATCCGGTCCAGGCTCCGTGGCAGATGCAGGCCATCGGGCTGCATCTCGCTGGGATCGCGGTAGTTGTCGGACGTGCGCAGGGCTGAGGGTTCGAGGGCGAGCCGGCGCCACGACTGCATTTCCCGCCTGGCTGCCAGGATGGTTGGATCGTCGTTCAGATTGATGGTGGAGAG
Source organism: Streptomyces pimonensis (assembly GCF_041380215.1). Classification (NCBI taxonomy): domain Bacteria; kingdom Bacillati; phylum Actinomycetota; class Actinomycetes; order Kitasatosporales; family Streptomycetaceae; genus Streptomyces; species Streptomyces pimonensis. The sequence continues at coordinate 85,622 of NZ_JAHWZY010000021.1, read as the reverse complement.
CAGGGTCTTGGCCGCCCGGCTTGCGGGTGCCGGACGTGGCTGCCCCTTGCGGCCGCCGTCGGCGTGAATGCGGATGACGGTGCCCGCCTCAAGAGACGTGGAGATGTAGGGGGTGGATCTGCGACCACGGACGACGGTGCTTCGGAAGTCTTTGGTGTGCGGGAACCGAAGATGTGAGGCGGCCTCACTTGACCTTATCTGATTGAGGTCCTCGCGGAGCAACGTCAGCCTGCCGCTCCGCTCACCGCCCTGAGGCGGCTGGTACCCGAGGTGAAGCTCGTAGCGGAGGAAAGTGGACGTCGGTTCGGCAAGGCGGCCGAAGTCGTCCTCGAGCTCGCCCGGGACGATCATCTCCGCGGCAAACTCCATCCGGTGTTCGTCGTCCGAGTAGCCGTTCCAGAACAGGTCGCGCGCATCGCCGTGCAGTGCGCCATGGGTCCCGCGTACGGCCTGGGCGGCCTCGATCATGGAGTGGTCGGCGAGCAGGCTCAGGAACTGGATGGCGTCAAAGATGTTGGACTTTCCGGTGCCGTTCTCCCCTGCGATGCAGGTGAAGGGGCCGAACTCCACCGTGAGGTCGAGCAGGTTCTTGAATCCACTGACTTCGAGTCTTGTCAGCATGTGTCCCCTCGGCGGTCTGGCGCGCACAGGAATCATAGAGCGCCGGGAAGTGACCACGGTACGCGTCAAGCCAGTGGCGGGCGACGGAATCGGGGTGGCGGCCCAAAGAGCTGGCAGGATGTGTCCGACAGGACAGTGGATCGTGAAATCACCGACGTAGGGAGGAGTGGTCGCCGCGGTGCCTCCGACTCGCGGAGCCGATACGGGGACGCCCTCGCTGGACAGGCAGGCGCTCCTTGTTGGTCTGCGCAAGCAGGTCCGGACCCTGGAGGCGGATCTTCGCGAGCGCAGCGACAATATCGATCAGTATCGCGACCGGCTGCGGGGCGCATACGAGCAGGAGAGAGCCGTCGGCCGTACCAGCGCCACGTATGGCGCCTGGCGTGACGAGCACATCATGCAGGCCGCGGTCGCCTGGGTGCTGGGCACGGTGTTCGTGCGCTACTGCGAGGACAACGACCTGATCGCCCGGCCGTTCATCGCGGGGCCGGGAGAGCGCCTGGCAGAGGCGGAGGAACGGCAGAGCACGTGCCTGGCGCAGCAGGAGGGGGCACAGGACCGGGACTGGCTGGGCGAGGCGTTCGTGCATCTTGCGCGTTCCCACCCGGTAATGGGCCGAATTTTCGCCCGCGAGCACAACCCCCTCTGGCAGCTGTCACCTTCTCCGCGGGCCGCGACCGGCCTGGTCGAGTTCTGGCGGCAGCGAGACGAGGACGGCTCCCTCCGATTCGATTTCAGTGACCCGCAGCTCGACACCCGCTTTCTCGGAGACTTGTACCAGGACATCAGCGAGGCGGCGCGCCAGGCCTACGCGCTCGTTCCGACTCCGGAATTCATCGAGGAATTCATCCTGGGCCGCACCGTGGATCCGGCTATCGCGGATTTCGGCCTCAAGGGTTTTCGAACGATCGACCCGGCCTGCGGCTCTGGAGCCTTCCTCCTCGGAATCTTCGGACGGCTGCTGAACGCCTGGCGGGCGGTTGAGCCCGGTACCCCGAACGATGAGCTGATCCGCCGCGCCCTGGAATCGGTCCACGGCTGCGATGTGAACGCGTTCGCCGTAAACATCGCGAGATTCAGGCTGCTGATGGCCGCCGCAAAGGCCAGCGGTCGACGGACGCTGGGCCAGGTGCCGGGTCAGGTGGTCAACGTCGCGGTGGGGGATGCACTGCTGGAAGGCCGCGGCGCGCCCGGCGGGCCGCCGCGTGTGATCGGAGACGTTGCCGACTTCTCTGTCTCCTGTGACCTCCTCGGGATGAATTCCTACCACGTCGTGGTGGGCGAACCTCCCTTCATTTTCGTGAGTGACGAAGCGAGAAGAGCCGAATACAGGAAGTCCTATAAAGTGGCTTCGGGGGTATTTCCGCTCTCACTTCTCTTTGTGGAGCGCATGTTCCAGCTGGCGGTGACCAAGAATGAAGGAACGTCCGGCGGGTATGTCGGGCAGTACACATCCAGCTCCTTCACGAACCGGGCCTTCGGTGAGAAGCTGATCGAAGATTTCCTGCCCCGCGTCGGACTGACGCACGTCATCGACACCTCGGGTGCCTATGTGCCGGGCCACGGAACACCGACCCTGATTCTTGTCGGCCGGAATGACCCGACCATGCGTGATGCCCCGGTGCGGGTGGTGTTCAGCGTGCACGGTGAGCCCAGGCAACCGGAGCACCCGGCCCAGGGAATCGTGTGGCGGTCGATCCTCGACCAGATTGACCTGCCCGGCAGCACCTCGGAATGGGTGAGTGTCGAGGACGAACCCCGTCACCGTTTTTCCCGCTTCCCGTGGACCATGGTGGGCGGCGGAGCAGCGGATCTCATGGATCAGCTCTCGGGATTTCCGCGGCGACTGGGCGATGTCCTTTCCGGACCGGTCGGAGTGGGCTCCGACCCGGGGGAGCGAGACGTTTTCAATCTCGGTCGTCCCTGGTTCAACCGGCACCCCGACGCGTCCGGGCTGGGCCTCGGCCTTGTCACGGGAGAAGTCGTGCGGAACTGGCGTGCCGAAGCTGCAACGGAAGTCCTGGCCCCTTATGACGGGGACGGTTCACCGCTTCTCCCGAACCTCAGCAGCTCGTGGGGGCGACACCTCTGGACAATGCGACAGGTACTCCGCACGGCCACCGGACAGCGGGGATCGTCGCAGCGCCGGCCGTGGTGGACCTGGCGGCGTTGGCTCCCCGAGCGTCATCGGAGTCCGCTTATTACGTTCGCCGCCGTAGCTACTCACAATCACTTCGCGCAAGTGGACGACGAAACGGCGTTCAACAGGACCGCACCTGTACTTCGACTGCAGGCCGACGCGAGCGAGGACACATACGTCGGTCTGCTCGGAGTCCTCAACTCGTCCACGGTCTGTTTCTGGCTCAAGCAGACCAGCCTCAGCAAGGGGACCGGTGGGGCGGCTCTCTCCGCTCCGGGCAATGAATGGGCACGTGCGTACAGCTTTGCGCCGAAATCTCTTCTCCAGCTTCCGCTTCCATCCGACGCTCCTCTTGCTCGAGCGCGGGAACTGACCAGGCGGACCAGGCTTCTTGATGCCGAAGAGCCGAGCACTATCCTTGCGGATCGCCGAGCGCCCAGCCGGAGAGTCTTGGACGCGGCAAGAGACGCATATACGCAGATCCGCCATGAGATGGTCGCTCTTCAGGAGGAATTGGACTGGGACGTCTACGGCTCGTATGGACTGCTGTTCGGCGATGAGCGAGCGCGTCTGACCACCTCGCCAGATTTCGAACTCCCTGCGCTGAGGCCAGGGGAGCGCGCGTTCGAGATCGTGTGGGCCCGCAAGGTCGCCGACGGTACGGCCTCGTCGTCCTGGTTTGAGGGGCAGGCATGGTTCGAGAGGCACGGAGTCAGCCCGGTCACCGATGTCCCGAATCACTGGCCGGCTGCCTACCGGGACGTCGTAGAGGCCAGGATCAATGCCATTGAGTCCCACCCGACAATCGCCCTCGTCGAGCGACCTGAGTACAAGCGGCGGTGGGCGACGGAGCCTTGGGAGAAGCGCGAGGAGCGAGCGCTGCGTGATTGGCTGCTCGATCGTTGCGAGCACGAACAACTGTGGTTCGAGGAGAAGAATGGCGATAAGCGTCCGCATCCCCGAACGATCCGTCAACTGGCCAGTGAACTCGGTGACGATGCCGGAGTCTGTTCCGCAGCCGCGCTCTACGTTGCCGACCACCTGGAGCGGCGTGAGGCCACGCTCGCAGATGTGCTGGCCACGATCCTGGAAGGTGAGCAGGTCCCGTATGCGGCAGCGTTGAGGTACAAGGAGTCGGGACTACGCAAGCGCGCGCAGTGGGAGCGGGTCTGGGAGCTTCAGCGCCGCGAGGACGAGACGGGCGAGTCACTGGGGATTCCGGTTCCGCCCAAGTACGTGAGCGCTGACTTTCAACGCGCGTCCTACTGGTCGATCCGAGGCAGGCTGGACATTCCCCGGGAACGTTTCATCTCCTACGCCGATGTCGTTGACGAAGAGGGTGGTCTGTTGCTCGGTTGGTCGGGTTGGAGCGAAACAGATCGTGTTCGCGTTCTGCTGGATTTGGTCAGTGCCGTTGGCCGGCAACCAGATCCGAGTATGAGTCGGCTCACCTCTCTCTTGGCCGGAGTGCAGGAACTTCTCCGCTCCATGCACCGATGGGAGACTCAGGAGGAATCGGCGGGCAAGGTAGGTCAAGTCGAGGCGTTCCAGCGTCACTTCGAAGACATGCTCAGCGCGTACGGGCTCAGCACCCACGACTTGACCTCCTGGAGACCGCGGCGCTCCACGCTGAAGCATCACTACCGGTGAGGTGGCAGTCGCCGGGCGGTACAGGTCGGCCGTGGCGGTTCGTGATGATCAGACCCTCGTCCGGCGGCCCGGCGCAGCCGCGTGCCTGGCGGTGGCGTTGTGCGGGAGGCGAGACGGGTTACGGCTCAGAAACCGTGATACGTGCTGTGCCAGCCGCTCGATCAGGAAGCAATCCACCGACAAGGTTGCGTAACTGTCTTGGTCTTGAGGCGGACGGCCCTTACCGCGCTGCCGTTGTTCTTCGATGTGAAGGGTGACTCTGCTCAGCAGCAGGCAGCTCGTCGTGAGGACGATGACGGCAGCTTCTGGTGCAAACGGCTGCCGGGCCCATTCCAGCAGAAGATGGAGCCGTGATGCGACGTAAATCATCCGCCAAGGTCGCCACTATCGGGGTGACCCGCACCAAACTCACCGTCGAGGACGAGCTGGAGTGGCTCTTCCGCGAGCAGCCCACCGAGGACTTCGGCATTGACGCGCATACCGAGGTTGTCGACGGCAAGGACGTCCGTGGCCGGCTGTTGGCCCTGCAGATCAAGAGTGGGATGAGCTGGTTCCGGGAGACGGCGCCAGGAGGTTGGTGGTTTCGGCCGGACGGCGAGCACGTGGCTTACTGGCTCAACCACTCACTGCCGGTGGCCGTGGTGCTGTACCACCCGGAGACCAAGCGCTGCCACTGGCAGCTGGTGAACCGCCAGACGCTCCAGGAGACGTCCACCGGCGGCTGGAAGCTCCTGGTGCCGGAGGCTCAGGTGCTGGATTCGAGCGCCCGAAAGGCCCTCCGGGAGGCTGCCGAGGGTGATCCGTACGAGCTGCGTATCCGTGAACTGCAACTGGCCAAGCCTTGGATGGAGCTGCTGGCCAGCGGCAAGCGGCTGGTGGTCGACATAGAGGAGTGGGTCAACAAGAGCACAGGACGAGGCGACATTCGTCTAGCCATAGACAAAGAGGACGGCGAGGAACCCGAGAAGCTGGCCAGTTGGGGCGTTTTCCTTGGCCTCGCCAGCTACGCCGAGGTGGTGCCGAAGCTGTTCGCGTGGGCTGACACCCGCGTGCACCCGGAGACGTACGACGGGACGGAGTATGACCAGTGCAGAGCAGATTGCTGTATCTGGGCCGACGAGTACGAGGTCTTCGCGGCGGTGCCGTTCGAGGAGTGGAAGCGCGGTCTGGATACAGAACGTATCCGGCCATACCGCAACGGCGGCGGCGAGGTCGACTTCTATCGGCTTGAGCTGACGCTTAACGAGCTGGGCAAGGCGTTCCTGGTGGTGGATAGGTTTGGGATGGAGGGCGGGAGGTTGCTGACGAGGGTAGATAACCCAGGAGACTGACGGCCCAGGGACACGAGTTCGTAGCGGGGGCTGAGCCGCCGGTAGCCGGACAGCCACGACATGGTGCGCTCGATGACCCAGCGGCGTCGCCCTAATCGCTCGCTGGACTCGATGCCCTTGCGGCGATGCGCACTCCGATGCGCTCTCCGCGCAGCCATCTACGCAGATCAGCGCGGTCATACGCTTTGTCCGTGTGCAGGCGCTGGGGCTTGAAGTAACGGCCGGGGTGAGGGGCGTGTCTCGTTTAGTGACCCTCCACCATCGGCTTCGGCCCCTCGCTGTCGTGGGTGTTGCCGGCGGAGACGCCGACGAGGAGGGGCAGGCCGTTCGCGTCCGACAGGACGTGCATCATGGAACCCGGCCTGCCCGGTCCACGGGGCTCGGACCTGTGCGTTTGCCACGTGTCCACTGCCCGTTGGACGAAGCTTGCCCGCTGCGAGCTGGCCCGGGGCGACCGCTCCCGGGCCTCGCGGCGCATCGATACGACTTGGTTCACGGCCACGGTGACTACGACCTGGAGTGCGACACCAGCGCGGCAAGCCCACGTGAATGCGCGCAGCGGATCAAGGAGTTTCTCCCGCACCGCCCCAGCCCCACCGCCTTCGCCCGCCTCCGCCGACGCCACCTGACTGGCGCCCGGGAACCGCTGACGGCGTGAGGCACGCCGACTCGGCCGTTGGTTCGCTCGTGGCCGGCACCTGAGCCCCGGGGCTGATTCTTACGACCAAGAGCCTGTTCATGAAGATCCACATCTAGGCTGGAGTACTAACCACTGAAGAAGGCGCCTCAGTGGCCAAGATCGTGAGACGAACTACTCATGGCCACTACTGAGACGCGACTGATCAGTGCAGGTAGGCGAGGTGCGATTGGTCAGCGGATTCGAGAACCTACATCGGGCTCCCTCACCTCGCCGCCGCGCTCACGGGCCGGCCGGCGGGGCCGCCACACCTTCGGGCCCACGTCCAGGAACAAGGACGTGACCAGCGCCGACCGCACGACGAAGGTGTCGATGAGCACGCCCGGGGCGACCGTGAAGCCGATCCCGGCGAACGCGGCCGTGGGCGGCGTGCCGAGGGCCGCGAAGGCGTCGGCGAGGACCGGGCCCGCCGAGGTGCCGCCCGGTCCCGTGACGTTCGCGGCGAGGCCCCGCTGCCCCGCCGGCGTCGTCCCGGATCGAGCCGACCGCTGGGCCGATCCGCCTCCGGCCCCGGGTGTCCATCGTGACCGGCACGAGGACCTGGGCGGGCCGGGGGACCGAGCACCGGCCACTTGGGACGCCGGCCGCGGACCAGCCGCGCGCCACCACGGCCAGCGCTTGCGGCCGCCTCCGCCGCAGCGCGGGAAGGGGGAGCGGGACGGCGACATCCGCGGCTTCGCCGTGCGGGCCGCGGCCCGCTGCGGACGGCCCGCGGCGTGTGCACAACCGTCGCCCGCACGGGACCGGTGCGGGCGACCCCCGGCGGGCATGGCAGTCTTGGGACATGGCCCCGCAGATCAGTCCCAGCATCCTGTCCGCCGACTTCGCCCGCCTCGCCGACGAGGCGAAGGCGGTGGCCGGCGCCGACTGGCTCCACGTCGACGTCATGGACAACCATTTCGTCCCGAACCTCACGCTCGGCGTGCCGGTCGTGGAGTCGCTCGCCCGTGCCACGGACACTCCGCTGGACTGCCATCTGATGATCGAGGCCCCCGATCGGTGGGCGCCCCAGTACGTGGAGGCGGGGGCCGGTTCGGTCACCTTCCACGTCGAAGCGGCCACCGCGCCCGTGCGGCTCGCCCGGGAGATCCGCGCCAAGGGGGCCCGTGCCTCCATGGCGCTGAGGCCGGCGACCCCCGTCGAGCCGTACGAAGACCTGCTCCCCGAACTCGACATGCTGCTGATCATGACGGTCGAGCCGGGATTCGGGGGCCAGGCCTTCCTCGACATCATGCTTCCGAAGATCCGCCGCACTCGCGAGTTGATCGACAGGCACGGTCTCGAGCTCTGGCTCCAGGTCGACGGCGGCGTCTCGGCGTCCACCATCGAGCGGTGCGCCGACGCCGGCGCCGATGTCTTCGTCGCGGGTTCCGCCGTGTACGGGGCGGCGGACCCGGCCGAGGCGGTGCGTGCGCTGCGCGACCAGGCGGAGGCCGCGACGGCCAAGGCGTCGTGGGCGTGCGACCACTGAGCGTCAGGAACGTGAACGGCGCCCGGCAGGGCTGATCGACCGCGCCGGATCTGCAAGGATGAACGGCGAATCCAGAGTGTGAGCAGCAGTGAGGAGATCGCCGTGTCGGGTATGTCGGCGGGCCGGTCAGCCATGCGGATGGGCCCCGCTGAGCTGGTGCAGGCGGCGGCCATGGCCCGCCGCTTCTACCTCGAGGGAAAATCCAAGATCCAGATCGCCGAGGAGTTCGGCGTCAGCCGCTTCAAGGTGGCCCGGGTCCTGGAGACCGCCCTCGAACGGGATCTCGTACGGATCGAGATCCGCGTGCCGGCCGAGCTGGACGCCGAGCGCTCCGACGCGCTCCGCGCCCGGTACGGCCTGAGGCACGCCGTCGTGGTCGAGTCCCCGGCCGAGGCCGAGGAGACGCCCGACCCCGAGAACCTGGGAGAGGTGGCCGCCGACCTGCTCGGCGAGCTGGTCGACGAGGGGGACGTGCTGGGCCTGGCCTGGGGCCGCTCCACCATCCACATGGCGGCGGCCCTGGACCGGCTGCCGCCCTGCACGGTCGTGCAGCTGACGGGTGTGTACGACGCCGGGACCGCCGAGCGCGGCTCGGTGGAGGCCGTGCGGCGCGCCGCGCAGGTGGCGGGCGGCGACGCCCACCCCATCTACGCGCCGATGCTGCTGCCGGACGCGGCCACCGCTGAGGCGCTGCGCCACCAGACCGGCATCGCGCGGGCCTTCGAGTACTTCGACAAGGTCACCGTCGCCTGCGTCTCCATCGGCTCCTGGGAGCCGGGCATCTCCACGGTGCACGACATGCTCAGCGACGAGGAACGGGCGCACTACGCCTCCCTCGGCGTCGCCGCGGAGATGTCCGCGCACCTCTTCGACACGGAGGGGCGCCGGGTCGGCCGGGACCTGGGGGAGCGGTGCATCACGGTCAAGACCGACCAGCTGCGCCGGGTTCCCGAGGTCGTGGCGATCGCGGGCGGCCAGCGCAAGGGGCCCGCGATCGACGCCGTGCTGCGCTCGGGCCTCGTCACCAGCCTGGTGACGGACACGTCGGCCGCGGACTACCTGATGACGGCGGGAACCACCCCGAGGTCCGCCCTGAACCGCACGGACCCGGACGGCCCCTGACGGCGAGGGAGGGCCAGGCGGGCGGCATCGGCCGCGCGGCGCCGGGACGGGACCTGCCCCCGCGTCCCGTCGTCCGCCCGCCCCTCCTGCCGCCTTGGTGCGGACACGGCCGCCGCCACGCGTGCACGCGGAGACCGCCGGCTCGCCCGGCCGCGGCGCCGTCACCGGACGGGACGGCGGGTCCCGCCGTCCCGAGGACCACGACGCCCCGTTCACGACGGCGCCGGGACGCCGTACGACCCGACGGACCGGCTCGTGGTCGCGCCGGTCCTCCGCGGGGTCACCGACGAGGCGGGCCCGGCGGAGCGCTGCGTCCGCGCCCGGTCCCCTCGTCGGCCTCCTCCCGGCCGCACCGTCCGGCCCGACGCCCTCGTCCACCGCGGCCCCGGCTCCTGGAGGATCCTCCGGGCAGGGCTCTGACCAGGCTGGACGATCCGCCCGGGGCCGGCGCTCCCATCGACATGGGACAATGAAGTACGTGCTCTTCCCCCTGGCTGACCTGTCCGGGGGCCACCTCTGATCGACTGGGATGTGCAGCACGTGCGTTTCCTCAACGACATCCAGCCCGCGTACGACCTGACGTACGACGACGTCTTCATGGTGCCGAACCGCTCCGCGGTCGGCTCGCGTCAGGACGTGGACCTCAGCTCCCCGGACGGCACGGGCACCACCATTCCGCTCGTCGTCGCCAACATGACCGCCATCGCCGGCCGCCGCATGGCCGAGACCGTGGCCCGTCGCGGGGGACTCGTCATCATCCCGCAGGACATCCCGATCGAGGTCGTCACCGAGGTCGTCTCCTGGGTGAAGGGCCGTCACCACGTCCTGGACACCCCGATCGTGCTGGCCCCGCACCAGACGGTCGCCGACGCGCTCGCCCTGCTGCCCAAGCGCGCGCACAACGCGGGCGTCGTCGTCGACGACGGACACCGGCCGGTCGGCGTGGTCACCGACACCGACCTGTCCGGAGTGGACCGCTTCACCCGGCTCGAGGAGGTCATGTCCAAGGACCTGATCCTCATCGACGCGGACATGGACCCGCGCGAGGCCTTCAACACCCTCGACGCCGCCAACCGCCGCTACGCGCCCGCCGTGGACGGGGACGGCCGTCTGGCGGGCATCCTGACCCGCAAGGGCGCCCTGCGCGCCACCCTGTACACCCCGGCCACCGACGCACGGGGCCGGCTCCGCATAGCCGCCGCCGTCGGCATCAACGGCGACGTGGCGGGCAAGGCCCGGCAGCTGCTGGACGCCGGTGTCGACACGCTCGTCATCGACACCGCGCACGGGCACCAGGAGTCGATGATCAGTGCGCTGAAGCTGGTCCGCGACCTCGACCCGCAGGTGCCGATCGTCGCCGGCAACGTCGTCGCCGCCGAGGGCGTCCGTGACCTGATCGAGGCCGGCGCCGACATCGTCAAGGTCGGCGTGGGACCCGGCGCCATGTGCACCACCCGCATGATGACCGGCGTCGGCCGGCCGCAGTTCTCCGCCGTCCTGGAGTGCGCCGCCGAGGCGAGGAAGTACGGCAAGCACGTGTGGGCCGACGGCGGTGTCCGGCACCCGCGCGACGTGGCGATGGCGCTCGCCGCCGGCGCGTCCAACGTGATGATCGGCTCCTGGTTCGCCGGGACCCACGAGTCCCCGGGCGACCTCCAGCACGACGCGAACGGCCGCCCCTACAAGGAATCCTTCGGCATGGCCTCCGCGCGTGCCGTGCGCAACCGCACCTCGGAGGAGTCGGCGTACGACCGGGCCCGCAAGGCGCTGTTCGAGGAGGGCATCTCCACCTCCCGCATGTTCCTCGACCCGGCCTGCCCCGGCGTCGAGGACCTGATCGACTCGATCGTCGCGGGCGTCCGCTCCTCCTGCACCTACGCCGGGGCCGGATCGCTCGAGGAGTTCGCAGAGAAGGCCGTCGTCGGCATCCAGAGCGCCGCCGGCTACGCCGAGGGCAAGCCGCTGCACGCCAGCTGGAACTGACCTCTCCTCGCTCCCGCCCGGCCCCCGCCGATCCCGCCCCGGGACCGGCGGGGGCCGGTGCGCAACGGTCGAAAGCCCCCGCGCAACGAACACCCGCCTCTCTGCCGGTAACGCAATGATCTTGCGGGGATGCGCAAGGTTGCTGCATTTCAGGAGCAACGGAGAACCTCGTAGGGTTACGCGCTGTACGTAGTGCGGCGAGGACCCCGCTCGACGGGTCCCGGCTGTCGCGGGACGTCGTCGGTCCCTGCCGCGGAAGATCGGCAGCGACGAAGGAGTCAGCGCGTGCTCGACCAAGGCGCACCCCCGCACAACGGCAGTCCCGCCGCCCCGCCCTCCCCGGGCCTCGGCGCACGTCTGATGCGCCGCAAGCCGGTGGAACGCCTGGTCGCGGAGGGTGGCCAGGGTGAGGGCGGCTCCCTGCGGCGGTCCCTCGGGCTGTGGCAGCTGACCATGATCAGCATCGGCGCCACCCTCGGCACCGGCATCTTCGTCGTCCTCGGCGAGGCCGTCCCCAAGGCCGGTCCGGCCGTCACGCTGTCCTTCGTCATCGCCGGTCTGACGGCTCTCTTCTCCGCCCTCTCCTACGCCGAGCTGGCGGGTGCCATCCCGGTCTCCGGTTCCTCCTACTCGTATGCGTACGCAACGATGGGCGAGCTGGTCGCCTGGGTCTGCGGCTGGTGCCTGATGCTGGAGTACGGAGTCTCGGTCGCCGCTGTCGCCGTCGGCTGGGGCGAGTACCTGAACGAGCTGCTCGACGGCACCATCGGCGTCACCATCCCGGCCGCGCTGTCCGCCCCGCCCGGCGACGGCGGCGTCTTCAACCTGCCCGCGCTGATCGTCGTCCTGCTCGCCATGGCGTTCCTGATGGGCGGCGCCCGCGAGTCGGCCCGCGCCAACACGGTCATGGTCGTCGTGAAGATCGGCGCGCTGGTGCTGTTCTGCGCCATCGGCGCCCAGGGCTTCAGTTCCGGCAACTACGAGAACTTCATGCCGCTCGGCATGGCCGGCGTCAGCGCCGCCGGGGCGACGCTGTTCTTCTCGTACATCGGCTTCGACGCCGCCTCCACCGCCGGGGAGGAGGCGAGGAACGCCCAGCGCGACCTGCCCCGCGCGATCCTGCTGTCGCTCGCCGTCATCACCGCGCTGTACGTCCTGGTCGCCGCCGTCGCCGTGGGCGCCAAGCCCTGGCGGCACTTCACCGACTCCGAGGCCGCGCTCGCCCAGATCATGCGCGAGGTCACCGGCCAGAGCTTCTGGGGCACCCTGCTGGCGTTCTGTGCCGTCATCGCCATCGCGAGCGTCGTCCTGACCGTGCTCTACGGCCAGACCCGCATCCTGTTCGCCATGGCCCGGGACGGACTCGTGCCCAAGGTGTTCGCCAAGGTCAGCCCGAAGACCGGCACGCCCCGCACCAACACCCTGATCGTCTCCCTCTTCTGCGGCGTGCTGGCCGCCGCCGTCCCGCTCGGCCAGCTCGCCGACGCCACCAGCATCGGCACCCTGTTCGCCTTCGCGCTGGTCAACGTCGCCGTCGTGGTGCTGCGCCGGACCCGCCCCGACATGCCCCGCACCTTCCGGGTGCCGCTGTCGCCGGTGCTGCCCGTCGTCGGCCTCGCGTTCTGCCTGTGGATGATGGGCAGCCTGTCCGCCGTCACCTGGGTGGTCTTCGGTGCCTGGATGGCCGCCGGGCTCGTGTTCTACTTCCTGTACGGCCACCGCCGTTCCCGGCTCGCCGTCCCCGCCGCACCAGAAGCGAAGTGAACCACCCGCAGTGCTGAACGATCTCGACGAACGCATCGTGCACGCCCTCGCCGAGGACGCCCGCCGCTCATACGCGGACATCGGCCAGCTCGTCGGCCTGTCCGCGCCCGCCGTGAAACGGCGCGTGGACCGGCTGCGCGCCACCGGGGCCATCACCGGGTTCACCGTACGGGTGGACCCGGCCGCCCTCGGCTGGGAGACGGAGGGGTTCGTCGAGATCTACTGCCGGAGCAACACCTCCCCGGAGACCATCCAGCGGGGCCTGGAGCGCTACCAGGAGGTCGTGGCCGCCTCCACCGTCACCGGTGACGCGGACGCGGTCGCCCAGGTCTTCGCCTCCGACATGCGCCACTTCGAACGGGTCCTGGAACGCATCGCGGGCGAGCCGTTCGTCGAGCGGACCAAGTCCGTGCTGGTGCTGTCCCCGCTGCTGCGGCGGTTCTCGTCGGGATCGCCCGCGTAGGCAGGCCCGTTCCGGCGTACGCCGGCCCCATGCGGAGTCGGGATGATTCCGGGCCTGCGCGGACCGTCTCACCGGCTGATCCGCGCTTCCCCGTGCTCGTCGACTCCACCGGCAGGCGCGCGCGGGTGCTCCGACGCACCGGATACGCCGTGGCCGGACCGGCGGCCGCGTACCTGGCGGTGCCGGCACCGAGCCGCACGGGGGCGACCCCGTGCGCACCGGGCGTCCTGCTGCCGGTCCGTATCGGAGGGGGAACGGATGACGGCCCCGACCGCCCGGCGGTGTGCTCGACCCGGGGCGGAGCGACTTCGGCGACGCCGGCACGGCGGGGCCCGGGCTCCTTGCCGGTTCCCCGCTCCCGTCGCCTCGCGGTCCGCTCGTCCCCGGTGGACCGGTGCCCCTGGTCCCGGCCGAACCGGATTCTTCCGCGACGGGCGTTCCTCAGGAGCCCGTCGCCCCCGCCCCGGCGACCCGTCCGCACCCGGCCCCGGCACCGGAAGCGAACCCGCCCCCGAGCCGCCCCCGGGCGATCCGCCCGCGGGGACGGGCCCGGCTGCCCCGCAGTCCCCGCCGGTCACGCCCCGGTCCACCCCGCCCCCGGTCCGTCCGAGCCGCCGCAGGCACCGTCCGACGCCCCGGTCCAGGCCCGGAGCCACCGCTTCACCACGATCGCCGGCCTCGTCGGCACCGGCGGTCCCACCAGCCCCGTCGACACGGGAACCCGGTGGAAGGGCCGGGTGTCCGTGGCCGCGGTGACCGTGTCGGGCACGGCGGTGTCGGTCGTGGGCTCACCGCGGTCGACGGGTACCGGCTGCCCTGGCAACGCCTCGAGCGCGACGGCGGCGTCGTGCTGCCGCCCCGGCTCCCCGCCCGGGAACGGCGGGCACCGGCCGGGGAAAACGCAGGGCGGGACCCCTCACGGCCGCTCTAGCATGGGGGTCATGACCTGGCGACATTGATCCACCGGCCGCGCCTCCCGAGGGCCGCCTCCGGCGCCGTTCGTCCTCCACGTCCGGTGTCCGAACCGCCCCCACGGGAAGGCCTCATGACTCTCACGCCCACGCGTGCCACCGACGTCCGCGTGCGACGGCTGACGACCACGCTGTACGGCTACGCGTTCCTCGAAGACTTCATCCTGCTCTACCCGGTGTACGCCCTGCTGTTCAGCGACGCCGGTCTGTCCGTCGGGCAGATCTCCTCCCTGTTCGCCCTGTGGTCGGTGACCGGTGTGCTGCTGGAGGTTCCCTCCGGCGCCTGGGCCGACGCCGTGTCCCGCCGGCTGCTGCTGTGGCTCGGCCCGCTGCTCACCGCCGCCGGCTTCGCCCTGTGGGTGCTCCTTCCGTCGTACGGCGCCTTCGCCCTCGGCTTCGTGCTGTGGGGTGCCGGCGGCGCGCTCGGCTCCGGTGCGCTCGAGGCCCTCGTCTACGACGAACTGGAACGGCTCGACGCGGCCGACCGCTACGCCCGGGTCATGGGCCGGGCCCGCGCGGCCGGACTGGTCGCCGTGATGGCGGCGATGGGACTGGCCGGCCCCGTGCTCGCCGGGGGCGGCCACGCCGCCGTCGGGGCCGCCAGCGTGCTGGTGTGCCTGCTGGCGGCGGCCACGGCGCTCCGGTTCCCCGAGCACCGCTCGCCGAAGACCGGGCACGAGAGCTGGACGGCGACCCTGCGCGCCGGACTCGCCGGGGCCCGCGCCGGCCGGTCCGTACGCGGGGCGCTGCTGCTCGTCCCGGCCGTCGGTGCGGTATGGGGCGCCCTCGACGAGTACACGCCCCTGCTGGTGCGGGAGACCGGGGTCGCCGACGGGACCGTCCCCTACCTGCTCCTGCTGATCTGGGCCGGCGCCACCGCCGGAAGCCTGCTGGCCGGTGAGGGCGAGCGGCTCGGCACGGCCGGTCTCGCCACGCTGCTGGCCGGCGCCGGTCTCGCCCTGGCCGTCGGCGCGGCCGAGGGCACCCCCTGGGGGCTGGGTCTCGTCGCCCTCGCCTTCGGTGGCTTCCAGGCGGCGACGGTGCTGGCCGACGCCCGTCTCCAGCGGCGCATCGAGGACACCGGCCGGGCCACCCTCACCTCGGTGGCGGGCCTGGGCACGGAACTGGCGACGGTCGCGGTCTACGGCGGCTACGCGCTGATCGCCTCGGGCGGCGCCCACAGCACCGCCTTCGCGGTGCTCGCGGTGCCGTACCTGGCGACGGCGGTCCTGCTGTTCGCCGGGGCCGCCAGGGCACGACCGTGAGCGAGGGCTCGCCGCGGCGCCCACGACCGGTGGGCGGGTCGGGGCCGCGTCGGGGGTGCCCGTCCTCGGACCGGCGCGCATCACGTCTCCCGGCGGGGCCGGGGGCACGGACGCGCCGGTCACTGCGGGCCGCCGCCCCCGCCCCCGGCCCCTCCGCGGCCGCCTGCCGCCGTGCCCGGGGGCAGGCGTGCCCCCCGCAGGGCCCGAAGGCAGGGGCCACTCCGCGGGCGTCGGGCCGCGCGAACACTCCCCGGCCCGCACCCGCGCAGGGCATCCCGTAGGCCGCCGGGCCGACCGGGTTCGCCGCGCGGCGCACGGGAACGGGCGCCGCGCAACGAATCGCCGCCGCCCCCGCCCCGGACGCAACGAACCGCTCACCGACCGCAACGGCTCCGCCTTGTCCGCCCGAGCCGGCCGACCGTACCTTCTATCTGGCCCCCCGAACCCTCGCGTACCGATGAGGAACACGCATGCGCACCGCCCTGCTCCAGAGCTCCGGACGGCCCGGATCCGTCGCCGAGAACCTCAAGGTCCTCGACGAGGCGGCCGGCCGTGCCGCCGCCGCGGGCGCCGGGCTGCTCGTCACCTCGGAGCTGTTCCTCACGGGGTACGCGATCGGCGACGCCGTCGGCAGGCTCGCCGAGCCCGCCGACGGCGACGCGGCCGACGCGATCGCGGAGAGCGCCACCCGGTACGGCCTGGCGATCGCCTACGGCTACCCCGAGCGGGACGGCGGGCGCGTCTTCAACTCCGTGCAGCTGATCTCCGCCGACGGCACCCGCCTCGCGAACCACCGCAAGACCCACCTCTTCGGCTGCTTCGAACGCGACCACTTCACCCCGGGCGAGCGGCCCGTCGCCCAGGCCGAGCTGAACGGCCTCACCGTCGGCCTGATGATCTGCTACGAGGTCGAGTTCCCGGAGAACGTGCGCGCCCACGCCCTCGCCGGCACCGACCTCCTGCTGGTGCCGACCGCGCAGATGCACCCGTTCCAGTTCGTCGCCGAGCACATGGTGCCGGTGCGGGCCTTCGAGAACCAGATGTACGTGGCGTACGTCAACCGGGTCGGCCGCGAGGGCGAGTTCGAGTTCGTCGGGCTGTCCACGCTCGCCGGACCCGACGGGGTGACCCGCACCCGCGCCGGCCGTCAGGAGGAACTGGTCCTCGCCGACACCGACCCGGTGTTCCTCGCCGCCTCCCGCGAGGCGAACCCGTATCTGGCCGACCGCCGCCCCGGCCTCTACGGGTCCCTCGTCTGAACACCCGCGCCCCCGCATCCGTTTCACCCGTGCAAGGAGTCCGTACCCCATGACGTCCACCGTGCCCAACGCGATCGAGCACGCCGACGAGCAGCAGCCGCCGATCACCATGTTCGGCCCGGACTTCCCGTACGCGTACGACGACTTCCTCGCCCACCCGGCGGGCCTCGGGCAGGTGCCGGCGACCGAGCACGGCACCGAGGTCGCGGTGATCGGCGGCGGCCTGTCCGGAATCGTCGCCGCGTACGAGCTGATGAAGATGGGCCTCAAGCCCGTCGTCTACGAGGCCGACAGGATCGGCGGCCGGCTGCGGACCGTCGGCTTCGAAGGGTGCGACCCCTCGCTGACCGCCGAGATGGGCGCGATGCGCTTCCCGCCGTCCTCCACGGCCCTGCAGCACTACATCGACCTGGTGGGCCTCGAGACCCGTCCCTTCCCCAACCCCCTCGCCGAGGCGACGCCGTCCACCGTCGTCGACCTGAAGGGCGAGTCGCACTACGCCGAGACCCTCGACGACCTGCCCCAGGTCTACCGGGACGTGGCCGAAGCCTGGGCCAGGTGCCTCGAGGAGGGCGCCGACTTCTCCGACATGAACCGGGCCCTGCGCGAGCGCGACGTCCCGCGCATCCGCGAGATCTGGGCGAAGCTGGTGGAGAAGCTCGACAACCAGACCTTCTACGGCTTCCTCTGCGACTCCGAGGCCTTCAAGTCCTTCCGTCACCGCGAGATCTTCGGTCAGGTCGGCTTCGGCACCGGAGGCTGGGACACCGACTTCCCCAACTCCATCCTGGAGATCCTCCGCGTCGTCTACACCGAGGCCGACGACCACCACCGCGGCATCGTCGGCGGCTCCCAGCAGCTGCCCCTGCGCCTGTGGGAGCGCGAACCGGAGAAGATCGTCCACTGGCCGTACGGCACCTCGCTGAAGTCCCTGCACCCGGACGGCGAGCCCCGCCCGGCGGTCACACGGCTCAACCGCACCGCGGGCAACCGCATCACGGTGACGGACGCCGGCGGCGACATCCGTACGTACCGGGCGGCGATCTTCACCGCCCAGTCCTGGATGCTGCTCTCCAAGATCGCCTGCGACGACTCGCTCTTCCCGATCGACCACTGGACCGCCATCGAGCGCACCCACTACATGGAGAGCTCCAAGCTCTTCGTGCCCGTGGACCGGCCGTTCTGGCTCGACAAGGACGAGGAGACGGGCCGGGACGTCATGTCGATGACGCTCACCGACCGGATGACCCGCGGGACGTACCTCCTGGACGACGGTCCCGACAAGCCCGCCGTCATCTGCCTCTCCTACACCTGGTGCGACGACAGCCTGAAGTGGCTGCCGCTGTCCGCGAACGAGCGGATGGAGGTCATGCTGAAGTCGCTCGGCGAGATCTACCCCAAGGTCGACATCCGGAAGCACGTCATCGGCAACCCGGTGACCGTCTCCTGGGAGAACGAGCCCTACTTCATGGGCGCGTTCAAGGCCAACCTGCCCGGCCACTACCGCTACCAGCGCCGCCTGTTCACCCACTTCATGCAGGAGGCGCTGCCGGAGGACAAGCGGGGTGTCTTCCTCGCCGGCGACGACATCTCCTGGACGGCCGGCTGGGCGGAGGGCGCAGTCCAGACCGCGCTGAACGCGGTCTGGGGCGTCATGCACCACTTCGGAGGCGAGACCGACCCGGCCAACCCGGGCCCCGGAGACCTCTACGACGAGATCGCCCCGGTCGAACTCCCCGAGGACTGAGCCCGCCGGGCACGGCCCGTCACGGGCCGTGCCGCCCGCTCCGGATCAGTCCGGCAGCGGGGTGAGCAGCATGCGGCCTGCGAACCCCACCGCCGTGTCCAGGCGTTCGGTGAACTCCCCGGCGACGTCCGGCAGTCCGCGCAGCGCCCACAGGGCGCGGGCCGCCGTCCAGGCCGCGTCCCGGGCGCGTTCCAGGCTCCACGCGGCCAGCAGATGGGTCAGTGGGTCGGCGATCCGCAGCAGCTCGGGGTCCGGGACCAGCTCCTCGCGGATCCGGTCCTCCAGCGAGAGGAGGAGATCGCCCACCTGGTCGAACTCGTCCTCCAGTTCGAGGGGTTCGCAGGCGAGCGTACGACAGGTGTCGACGACGGCGAGCGCGAGATCGTGGCCGATGTGCGCGTTGATGCCCGCGAGCGCGAACTGCAGCGGACGTACGCCGGGGTGCCGGCGGAACTGGAACAGCGGACGCCAGCAGGCCGGTGGCCGCCGCTCCCGCGACACCGCGTCCACCGCCGCCAGATAGCGCTCCGCGAACCGCACGTCCAGCGTGATCGCCGCCCGCGCGTCCGGGAACCGGCCGGCGTCGATCCGCCGGTCCACGGCCTCCGTGACGGTGAGGTAGACACGGTTGAACACCGCGACCCCGTCCCGAGCGGGCAGGGCCGCGTCGAGGGCGCGCATACGGGAGACGACCCCGTCCACGGCGGTGAGGACTTGTTCGCATCGCACCATGAGCGCAGAGTCGCACCTCTAGGGTGGCTCCAGTGGCGACGGGCCCGACGCTTCCCCGGAACGGGGGAACGCGCCCGTCGTGGGGGAGGGGGAACAGCACTGTGTCAGGCTCGCGTGCCCAGCGCCTGTCCGTGCGAAGGGCCGAGCGCCGGCGTGCCGCCCGGCGCGGCGCGATGGTCGCGGCGGCCTCCGTGGTGGTCGCGGTCGGCACCGCCGCCGGGTTGATGTCGGCGGTCGGCGACGGAGGCGGCGCGGACGGGGCCCGCCCCGCGGTGACCTCCTCGCCCCGCCTGGAACCACTGCCCGCCGTGCCCTCGTCCTCGTCCTCGCTCTGGTCCTCGCCGTCGGCGACGAAGTCCGCCTCTCCCACGGCCGGTCCGAAGGAGAAGACGAGTCCGAAGGCGTCCGCGTCCGGGGACGGGACGGAGCGGCGGGCCGCCCCCGTGTCCACCCGTCTCTACCGCCATCCCGACTCCCGGGTCCTGGACTGGGTGCGGGCCCACCCCGACGATCCGCGCCGTGCGGTCATCGAGTCCCGGATAGCCGGCCGGCCGGCGGCCGTGTGGTTCGCGGACCACTCCCCGGACACGATCACCTCCCGGGTGCGTGCGGTGGCGTCGGGCGGTGCGGCGCAGGGCCGGGTGCCCGTGCTCGTGCCGTACACGATCCCCGACCGCGACTGCGGTGGGCACTCCCAGGGCGGGGCGCCCGATCTGGCCGCCTACGACGCCTGGATCGACCGGTTCGCCGCCGGGCTGGGCGACGGCGAGGTCATCGTGATCCTGGAGCCCGACGCGATCGCCCAGTCCGAGTGCCTCTCCGCCGGGCAGCGCGCCGCCCGCTTCGCCTCACTGGCCCGCGCCGGCCGGGTGCTGAAGGAGGCCGGTCCCCGAGCACGGGTCTACTACGACGCCGGGCACTCCGGCTGGAGGACCCCGGCCGAGCAGGCCGCCCTGCTGCGGCAGGCCGGGGCCGCCTCGGCCGCCTCCTCCGACGGCGTCTTCAGCAACGTCTCCAACTTCCACGCGACCGCCGACGAGATCGCCTACGACCGTGCCGTGCTCGACGCCCTCGGCGGTCCGTCGAGCCTCGGCGCGGTGATCGACACCAGCCGCAACGGCAACGGCGCCCCGCCGGACGGCGCATGGTGTGACCCGGCCGGCCGCAAGCTGGGCCGGCCCCCGACGCTGAGCACCGGGGAGGCCGGCATCGACGCCTACCTGTGGGTGAAGCTGCCGGGGGAGTCCGACGGCTGCACGGGGGCGCCGGGCACCTTCACCCCGTCGTACGCCTACGACTTGGCGCGCTGATCGCCCTCGGTGCCGTCGGTGTCGTAGGAGGACGTGCCCTCGTCGAGCAGTGGCTCCTGTGTCTTGAGGTGGGCGGGCGCGAAGGCGCGCAGCGCGTGGTAGCCGGTGATGACGACCAGCGTGCCGAGCGCGATGCCGCTGAGCGAGAAGGTGTCGGTGAACTCCATCGAGACGTTGCCGACGCCGATGACGATGCCCGCCGCGGCCGGCACCAGGTTCAGCGGATTGCGCAGGTCCACCTTGGCGTTGATCCAGATCTGCGCGCCGAGCAGGCCGATCATGCCGTACAGGATGACGGTGATCCCGCCGAGCACACCGCCCGGGACGGCGGCCACGACCGCGCCGAACTTCGGGCACAGGCCGAACAGCAGGGCGAAGCCGGCGGCGGCCCAGTAGGCGGCGGTCGAGTAGACGCGGGTCGCGGCCATCACGCCGATGTTCTCGGAGTAGGTGGTGTTGGGCGGGCCGCCGACCGCGGTGGACAGCATGGAGCCGACACCGTCGGCGGAGATGGCCGTGCCGAGCCTGTCGTCGAGGTTGTCGCCGGTCATCTCGCCGACCGCCTTGACGTGCCCGGCGTTCTCGGCGATGAGCGCGATGACCACCGGCAGGGCGACCAGGATCGCCGACCACTCGAAGGACGGGCCGTGCAGGGTCGGCAGACCGATCCAGTCGGCCCGGCCCACTCCGGACAGGTCCAGACGCCAGTGGTCGGTGACCTGGCCGCTCGCGTCCGCCGAGTGGATCCTGCCGAAGATCCGGTCGAGCGCCCAGGACAGGACGTAGCCGAAGACCAGCCCGAGGAAGATCGCGATCCGGGACCAGAAACCGCGCAGGCAGACCACGGCCAGACCGGTGAACAGCATCACGAACAGCGCGGTCCACTGGTCCTGCGGCCAGTAGGTGGAGGCGGTCACCGGCGCCAGGTTGAAGCCGATCAGCATCACCACCGCTCCGGTGACGACCGGCGGCATCGCGGCGTGGATGACCCGCGCCCCGAAGCGCCGTACCGCGAGGCCCACCAGGAACAGCGCCGCCCCGACCACGAACACCGCGCCGGTCACGGTGGCGCTGGAGCCGCCCTGGGCCCGGATGACCGCGGCGACGCCGACGAAGGAGAGCGAGCAGCCGAGGTAACTCGGCACCCGGCCGCGCGTGGCGAGCAGGAAGACGACGGTCGCGACACCCGACATCATGATCGCCAGGTTGGGGTCCAGGCCCATGAGCACCGGGGCGACGAAGGACGCCCCGAACATCGCCACGACGTGCTGGGCGCCCAGACCCGCCGTGCGCGGCCAGGAGAGCCGTTCGTCGGGGCGGACCACCGCGCCGGGGGCCGGGGTGCGTCCGTCGCCGTGCAGTGTCCAGCGGACGCCGAGATCCATGGGATGTCGCTTTCGTCGTACGTGCAGCGTGTCCGGACCATTGTGCGGGCTGGGCAGCGGTGCTTCGTACAGGTGGGCGGGTGCGGCCGACCCGGCTGAGCGCCCGCTCAGGACGGGGGTGTGCCGCTGTTCGGCGGAGGCGGCACTCGTTCCGTACGTCCCGGAAGCCTCACCCGTGACCGACGACACCCCGACCGCCCCGCCCCGTCGTACGGCCGGCCGGTACCCGCGACCGTCCACCTCGACGACCTCGACGCGCTGGGGCCGCCGCACCACGCCGGTTGTCCGCCGCCCGTCGAGCGGGCGTGGACCGGGCTGTGGCAGGAGCGGCGTCCGCTTCGACGGCGACGGGGCGGCGGCCGGCGACGCCGGCCACCGCCTGCGACGCGGTCCGGGAACTGCGCATCGGCTACGAGGCCCCGGTGGCCCGCGCAGGTGCGTACGCGGTCCACCTGCGGCCGGAGCGGCGCGGCCGGACTCCCGTACGGTTTCCGCGTCTGCTCGGCGAACGGGGCGGTGACCCACGCGCGGGGCAGCCGGGTGCCGGTGCGGCTGGACGCCGCGACCCTGCGCCCGGCGTCCTGGAGCGAGGCGTTCAGGGACGGGGCTCGGAAACTGCCGCGTCCGCACGCGTGACCTTCGTACGGTCCCCCGCGCGCAGCACGCCCGCGAAGCCCGCGATGCCGCACGACAGCACCGTCACCAGCACGAACGACACCATCAGGCTGGTCGCCTGCGCCAGCAGGCCGATAGCGCTCGGGGCGATCAGCCCCGAGGTGTAGGTGATGGTCGCGACGCCCGCGATGGCCAGGCTCGGGTTGGAGCCGCTGCGGCCGGCGGCGGCGAAGCACAGCGGCACGACCACCGCGATGCCGAGCCCCATCAGCGCGAACCCGCCCATCGCCGCCGCGGGATGCTCGGCGAGCACGATCAGCAGCCCGCCCAGCAGGGCGACGGCACCGCTCGCGCGGACCGTGCGCACGGCGCCGTAGCGGTCCACCACGCGGTCCCCGGCGATCCGGGCGATCGCCATGGTGAGCGTGAAACCGGTGGTGCAGGCCGCCGCGAGGCCGGCCGAGGTCCCCAGCTGGTCGCGCAGGTAGACCGCCGACCAGTCCAGGCTCGCGCCCTCCGCGAACACCGCACAGAAACCGATCGCGCCGATGAGCAGCGCGGAGCGGGGCGGCAGCGCGAACCGCGGCGGCGGCTCCTCGTCCTCGGCGGGCTGCAGATCGAGCACCCAGGCGCAGGCGGTCACGCCTGCCACCGTCAAGGCGGCGGCCGCGAGCGCGTGGTGCAGCCGGGCGTCCGTGCCCAGGTGGGCGGCGAGCGTGCCGGCCGCCGAGCCGACCAGGGCACCGGCGCTCCACATGCCGTGCAGCCCCGACATGATCGACTTGTCGAGGCGGTTCTCCACCTCCACGCCCAGCGCGTTCATCGCCACGTCGGACATGCCGGCCGTGGCGCCGTAGACGAACAGGGCCAGACAGAGGGTCAGCAGGTTCGGGGCGGCCGACGGCAGGACCAGCGCGAGCGTCCACAGCGCGATCAGACCGCGCAGCGCCGTGCGCGCGCCGAAGCGGTGGCTGACGCTCCCCGCGAGCGGCATCGCGACGGACGCCCCGAGCGCGGGGAAGGCGAGCGCGAGGCCCAACTGCCCGGCGCTCACCCCGGCGTGGTCCTGGATCCAGGGGACGCGGGTGGCGAACGAGCCGGTGACGGCGCCGTGCACGGCGAACACGGCGGCCACGGCGTACCGCGCCCGCCTCACATCGCGCTGTCGATGGACCACTGCGCTCATCGTCCCGCCCCTCCCGGCCTTCGGTTCCCGTACGCGCCGCCGTAAACTATCAGGTACCTTGCCTGAAAGATATGGGGCACCCGGAGGCGGAGCGTGCGCCGATCGGCCCCGCCGATCTGGGAGGATCCCGGCATGGCCGCATCCCCGAGCACCGCCAGAGCCATCAACGACCGGCTCGCCCTGCGCCTGCTCCAGCAGGAAGGCCCACTGACCGCAGGGCAGTTGAAGCAGCTGACCGGGCTGTCCCGGCCGACCGTCGCCGACCTCGTCGAGCGGCTCACCGCCGCCGGGTTCATCGCGGTGGCCGGCGAGGCGGGGGAGCAGCGGCGCGGCCCCAACGCCAAGCTGTACGGCATCGTCGCGGACCGGGCGCACCTGGCCGCGCTGGACGTCCGCACCGAGGGTGTCACCGTGGTCGTGTCGGACCTCGTCGGCGGCGTACTGGCCGAGGCCGCCCTGCCCATCGCCGGGGACGAGGGGACCGGACCGGCGGTCGAGCGGGCGGTCGCGCTGGTCGAGCGGACGGTGAGGGAGGCGGGCGCCGACCGGCTGCACACCGTCGGGATCGGCGCACCCGGGCTGATCGACCCCGCGAGCGGCGAGCTGCGCGACTCCACGGGCCTGCCCGAGTGGCACCGGTGCCTGGTCGCCGCGCTCCAGGAACGGTTCCCCGAGGCCGGGGTCAGCGTGGAGAACGAGACCAACCTCGCCGCGCTGGCCGAGCAGCGCGACGGAGCGGCCCGCGACCGGGACACCTTCGTCCTGCTGTGGCTGGGGCACGGCACCGGCGCCGCCGTGGTCCTCGACGGCGCCCTGCGCAGGGGTGCCTCCGGCGGTACGGGCGAGATCGGCTTCCTCCCGGTCCCGGGCACGAGTGGTCTGCCGTCGGCCACCGACTGCGCGGGCGGCTTCCACTCCCTGGTGGGGGCGACGGCGATCGCCCGGCTGGCGGAGGAGCACGGCGTCGTGGCGGAGCCGGGTACCGATCCGCCGGCGGCGGGCGCGGTACGGGCCGCGGTACGGACGGCCGTCACGACGGCCGGCCCCGCCTCCCCGGAGGCGCGCTTCCTCGACGACCTGGCCGACCGGATCGCCGTGGGTGTCGCCTCGGTGGTCGCGCTGCTCGACCCCGGCCACGTGGTCCTGGGCGGCGAGATCGGCCAGGCCGGCGGCGAGGGGCTCGCCGCGCGGGTGCGGGACCGCCTGGCCGCCATGTCACCCCTGCCCGCCGACGTACGGCCCAGCGCCCTGGGCGGCGGCGCGGTGCTCCGCGGAGCCCTCCTGACCGCCCGCGACCAGGCCCAGGACGAACTGTTCGGCGCGCCCGAGCGCTGACCTCGGCACACCTCGCGTCCGGGCCGGCCGTCGGGCGCGTCCGCGTGCGGTGAGGCCCGGCGGCGGGCAAGGGCCGTCGTCACCGCCGCCGGGCCGGTCCTGCGAGGGGCGGCCGGCTCCCCGGTCCCGCCGTGGAAGGTGGTTCGGACCCTAAGAGGACTAGACCACTTCGTCAATAGGTGTGGACCAATCCGGCAACAGTCGAGGGGCGCGGCGGAGGGGGAGTCGCCCTCGTGCGACCCTCGACGGCCTCCGTGCCGCTCCCTGTGAGCCACCCCACACTCCCCGCCCGCATGGAGGGCGGCCGGGCGTGGCAGACTGGCTCTGTATCAGTAGCAGCGCACTCCGGGGTCGGTGAAAGTCCGAACCGGCGGTTACAGTCCGCGACCCGGTCGCCTCCAGCGGCCGGTTGACCAGGTGGAATTCCTGGACCGACGGTTAAAGTCCGGATGGGAGGCAGTGCGCGGCGGGCGGGCATCCATGCGCGCCGCCGTACCGGTTCGCCGTCGAGGCGTTCCCTGTCCGGCGTCGCTCCTGACGTCCTCGCCCGTATCTTCTGTCGTCATCGGCAGCCCCGGAGTCCGTGCCCGAAGAGGCAGGAGGACCCGGGAAGTGTTCACCGGAATCGTCGAAGAGCTGGGCGAGATCACCGCCGTCGAGACCCTCGACGACGCCTGTCGCTTCCGGCTGCGCGGCCCCGTCGTCACCGAAGGCGCGCAGCACGGCGACTCCATCGCCGTCAACGGTGTCTGCCTCACGGTCGTCGAGCACGAGGGCGACGAGTTCACCGCCGACGTCATGGCGGAGACCCTGAAGCGCTCCAGCCTCGGCGTCCTCGCCGTCGGCTCCCGCGTCAACCTCGAACGCCCCACGGCCGTCGGCTCCCGTCTCGGCGGCCACATCGTGCAGGGGCACGTCGATGGCACCGGCGAGATCCTCGGACGCGAACCGTCGGAGAACTGGGAGATCGTGAGGATCTCCCTTCCCGCCGGCCTCTCCCGCTACGTCGTGGAGAAGGGCTCCATCACCGTCGACGGCATCAGCCTCACCGTCGTCGACGCCGGGCCCGACTTCTTCACCGTCAGCCTGATCCCCACGACGCTCGCCCTGACCACGCTCGGCATCAAGCAGCCCGGCGACCCGGTCAACCTCGAGGTGGACGTCATCGCCAAGTACGTCGAGCGGATGCTCGGCGACCGCGCCACCGGTGAGGGGGTGTCCCGGTGAACTGGCTCAACTCCGAGGCCTTCACCCTCTTCGACCAGCACATCATGTGGTCGGACATGATCGGCAACGTGGTCGGTCTGATCGCCCTCGCCCTGGGCTGGCGCCGCTCCATCTGGACCTGGCCCGCCCAGTTCGTCTCCGGCCTGATCCTCTTCACGGCCTTCGCCGCCGCCCACCTCTCGGGCAGCGCCGGCAAACAGGTCGTCGTCATGCTGGTCGCCTCCTGGGGCTTCTGGCAGTGGAACCGCGGCCGGCGGCAGGCACAGGACGGGTCCGTCGCCGTACGGTTCGCCACCAATCCCGAACGGCTCCTCCTCGTGGGCGCCGCGGCAGTCGGGACCCTCGCCGTCGGCGGACTGTTCACCCTCTACCCGTCCCTGTCCTGGGACCCCTGGCCGGACGCCTACATCTTCGTCGGCACGATCGTCGCCATGTACGCGCAGGCCCGCGGCATGGTCGAGTTCTGGTTCGCCTGGCTGCTCGTCGACCTCGTCGGCGTTCCCCTGAACTTCGCCAACGGCTTCGCCTTCTCCGGCTTCGTCTACGTCATCTACGGCGCACTGGTCCTCTGGGGCCTGCGCGACTGGTGGCTGCGCTCCCGTGACGCGCGGCCCGCCCTGGAAGGAGCGCCAGCATGAGCGCGACACCCGTTCTGTACCGCACCGACGGTTTCGAGGACCTCACGCTCGACCCGGTGGAGCAGGCCGTCGCCGACATCGCGGCCGGCCGGCCGGTCGTGGTCGTCGACGACGAGGACCGTGAGAACGAGGGCGACCTCGTGATCGCCGCCGAGAAGGCCACCCCCGAGATCGTCGCCTTCATGATGAGCGAGTGCCGCGGTCTGATCTGCGCCCCCATGGAGGGCGACGAACTGGACCGGCTGCGCCTCCCGCAGATGGTGGACGACAACACCGAGTCGATGAAGACCGCGTTCACCGTCTCCGTCGACGCCGGTGCCGCCCACGGGGTGAGCACCGGCGTCTCCGCCGCCGACCGCGCCACCACGCTCCGGCTGCTGGCGAGCGGCACCGCCGAACCGGCCGACCTCGTCCGCCCCGGCCACGTCTTCCCGCTGCGCGCCCGGCCCGGCGGCGTCCTCGTGCGCAACGGCCACACCGAGGCCGCCGTCGACCTCGCCCGCCTCGCCGGCCTGCGCCCGGCCGGCGCCATCGTCGAGATCGCAGGCGAGGACGGCACCATGCTCCGGCTGCCCGAACTGATCCCGTTCGCCCGCAAGCACGGTCTGACGATCATCTCCATCGAGGACCTGATCGCCTACCGCCGCTCCGCCGAACCCACCGTCCGCCGTGAGGCCGAGGTCCGTCTGCCCACCTCCCACGGCACCTTCACCGCGTACGGCTACCGCTCCACCGTCGACGGAGTCGAACACGTCGCCCTCGTCCACGGCGACATCGGCGACGGCGAGGACATCCTCGTCCGTCTCCACTCCGAATGCCTCACCGGCGACGTCTTCGGCTCCCGGCGCTGCGACTGCGGTCCCCAGCTCGACGCCTCCCTGGACCGCATCCAGGCCGAGGGCCGGGGCGTGGTCGTCTACCTGCGCGGCCACGAGGGGCGCGGCATCGGCCTGATGTCCAAGCTGCGCGCCTACGAACTCCAGGAGCGCGGCCGGGACACCCTCGACGCCAACCTCGAACTCGGCCTGCCCGCCGACGCCCGCGACTACGGCGCCGGCGCACAGATCCTCGCCGACCTCGGCGTGCGCGGCGTCCGCCTGATGACCAACAACCCCGACAAGTCCGACGCGCTCGCCCGCCACGGCATCGAGGTGACCGGACGCGAACCGATGCCCGTCACCGCGAGCGAGCACAACCTCCGCTACCTGCGCACCAAGCGGGACCGGATGGGCCACGACCTGCCCTGGCTGGACACGCCGACCGTGCCCGCCTGCGGCAACCAGTAAGAGAACACCGAGGAGAGACGTGAGCGGCAAGGGTGCACCGGAGTTGTCCGTACGCGACGTGGGGGACCTGCGGGTCGCCGTCGTCGCCGCGCAGTGGCACGAGAAGGTGATGAAAGGACTGGTGGACGGCGCCCTGCGCGCCCTGCACGACCTCGGCATCGACGAGCCGACCCTGCTCCGGGTCCCCGGCAGCTGGGAACTCCCGGTCGTCGCCAAGGTCCTGGCCGGACGCGGGTACGACGCGGTCGTTGCCCTCGGCGTCGTCATCCGGGGCGGCACGCCCCACTTCGACTACGTGTGCCAGGGCGTCACCCAGGGCCTCACCCAGGTCTCGGTCGACACCGGCGTCCCCGTCGGCTTCGGTCTGCTCACCTGTGACGACGAGGAGCAGGCCCTGGACCGCGCCGGACTGCCCGGCTCCAGCGAGGACAAGGGGCACGAGGCGGTCACCGCGGCGGTGGCGACCGCGGCCTGCCTGCGTTCGGTATCCGAACCCTGGCGGTGAGCAGCCCCCGTCACCGCGTAGGGTAAGGACCACCATGTCCAAGAAGACGTTCGAGGAGCTCTTCACCGAGCTCCAGCACAAGGCAGCCCACGGCGATCCCGCCACCTCCCGCACCGCCGAGCTGGTCGACAAGGGCGTCCATGCCATCGGCAAGAAGGTCGTCGAGGAGGCCGCCGAAGTCTGGATGGCCGCCGAGTACGAGGGCAAGGAGGCGGCCGCCGAGGAGATCTCGCAGCTGCTGTACCACGTTCAGGTGATGATGGTCGCCCGCGGCATCTCCCTCGACGACGTCTACGCCCACCTGTGAACCCTCACGTTCGCGACACACCCCTCCACACGAAGGAAGCCGACCTCATGCTGCGCATCGCCGTCCCCAACAAGGGTTCCCTGTCCGGCCCTGCGGCGGAGATGCTGCATGAGGCCGGCTACCGGCAGCGCCGCGAGTCCAAGGAACTGCGGACCGTCGACCCGACGAACGAGGTCGAGTTCTTCTACCTCCGCCCCCGCGACATCGCCATCTACGTCGCCTCCGGGCAGCTCGACATCGGCATCACCGGCCGCGACCTGCTGATCGACTCCGGCGCCGACGCCGAGGAGATCCTCCCCCTCGGCTTCGCCCGCTCCACCTTCCACTACGCCGCCAAGCCGGGCACCGTCGGCGGCCTGGCGGACCTGAAGGGCAAGACGATCGCCACCTCCTACGAGGGCATCGTCGCGGGGCACCTCGCCGGCCACGGCATCGACGCCTCCGTCGTCCACCTCGACGGCGCCGTCGAGACCGCCATCCAGCTCGGTGTCGCCCAGGTCATCGCGGACGTCGTCGAGACGGGCACCTCACTGCGCAACGCCGGACTGGACGTCGTCGGCGAGCCGATCATGAACTCCGAGGCCGTCGTCATCCTCCCCCGGGCTCGAACGCACTCGCCCGGGGGGACCCCCACCACCGGCGCGGACGGCGAGGAGCCCAAGGTGCGGCAGTTCCTGCGTCGCCTCCAGGGCGTCCTGGTCGCCCGGACGTACGTGATGATGGACTACGATTGCCGCGTCGAACAGCTCGAGAAGGCCGTCGCCCTCACCCCGGGACTGGAGTCCCCCACCGTGTCCCCGCTGCACAACGAGGGCTGGGTCGCCGTCCGTGCGATGGTCCCGTCCAAGGAGGCACAGCGGATCATGGACGACCTGTACGACATCGGCGCCCGCGCCATCCTCACCACGGCCATCCACGCCTGCCGCCTCTGACCGGGGCCCGGAGCACCACCATGTCGGACGCAACCGCGGACCAGCTGCCCGAACTGCCCGTCACCTTCCGCCCGGGCCGCACCCGTGTGGTGCTGCTCACAGCCGGCGTCGCGCTCTTCGCGGTCATCACCCTGATCGCGCTGTTGCTGGACCAGCTCGGTCCGGGGGAGCGGCTCAGCTTCGTGTTCACCGCCGCGCTGCTGGCCGGCGTGCTGTTCCTGCTGGCCCGGCCGAAGGTCGTCGCCGACGAGGCGGGCGTCACCGTCGTCAACATCATGAGCCGGCGCCGCCTGGAATGGGCGGAGATCCTTCAGGTGAACCTCCGTCCCGGTGATCCCTGGGTCTTCCTCGGCCTCAGCGACGGCACCAGCCTGCCCGCGCTCGGCATCCAGCCGGGCATCGCCAGACAGCGGGCCGTCGCCGACGCACGGGCCCTTCGGGCGCTCACCGAGGCCCGTTCCACCGCCGGACCCGAGGCGCCCCGGAGCTGACCCGGGGCCGTCCCTCCGGAGGGGGCGGTTCGGGGCCCGGCTCCGGGAAGCGCCGGGGACGTCCACCTGCCGCAGCCGCCCGTGTCTTGATTAATCTGGGTGGCGGAGGCGCGGCGACCGCGCCTCCGCCCCTGCCGCCCCGCCCGGTGCACAGGGGCTCCAGCTACCCGAGGAGTGACCCTCTCCGGCGATGGACGGATCGTCCTGCAGTACCTGCGCCGCCCCCTGCCGACACAGCGCGGACCCGCTCCACGGAGCCCGCGCGCATGCGGAGGCGGCGGCATCATGACCACCTCCTTGCTGCTTCTCGCAGCCGCTTTCCTGCTGATCCTGGCCAACGGATTCTTCGTGGCCGCCGAGTTCGGGCTGGTCACCGTCGAGCGACCGGACGCCGAACGGGCCGCCGCGGGCGGCGACCGGCGCGCCCGCCGGGTCGTCGAGTCGCTCGGGGAGCTCTCCTTCCAGCTGTCCGGGACCCAGCTCGGCATCACCATCACCTCCCTCGTCGTCGGCATGCTGGCCGAACCGGCGCTCGCCGGGCTGCTGCGCGGCCCCCTCACCGGCATCGGCGTCCCCGAGGGCGCGGTCCCCGGTGTCTCCGTCGTCATCGGCATGCTGCTGGCCTCCGCGGTGCAGATGGTGATCGGCGAACTCGTCCCGAAGAACTGGGCGGTGTCCCGCCCCCTGCAGGTGGCACGCTTCGTGGCCGGCCCGCAGCACGCGTTCGCGCGGCTCCTCCGCCCGGTCATCGCCGGGCTGAACGCCGTGGCCAACCGCCTGGTGCGGGCCCTGGGCATCGAGCCCGCCGAGGAGCTGGCCTCCGCCCGTACCCCCGGCGAACTCGTCTTCCTGGCCCGGCACTCCGCCCGGGCGGGCACACTGGAACAGGACACGGCGGACCTCTTCGTCCGCACCCTGTCCCTGGGCGGACTGACCGCACAGCACGTCATGACGCCGCGCGTGAGGGTCAACGCCCTGCAGTCCTCGGCGACCGCCGAGGACGTGGTCAACCTGACCCGGGCCACCGGCCTGTCCCGCTTCCCCGTCTACCGGGAGCGGATCGACGAGATCGTCGGCATGGTGCACCTCAAGGACGCCCTCGCGGTGTCCGTGCACGACCGGCTGCGCGCCCCCGTGGGCCGCATCGCCCGCCCGGCGCTGCTCGTCCCCGAGACCCTGCCCGTACGGCCGCTGCTCACGCGGCTGCGCAGTGAGCAGCCCATCGCGGTCGTCGTCGACGAGTACGGCGGCACGGCCGGCGTCGTCACGCTGGAGGACATCGTCGAGGAGATCGTCGGCGAGGTGCGCGACGAGCACGACGGACAGGACGTCCCCGAACTCGCCCCCGCCCCGCCCCAGGACGGCAACCCCGCCTGGGACGTCGACGGCGGCGTCCGGATCGACATCCTGCTGCGCATAGGCCTGGAGGCGCCCGAGGGGCCGTACGAGACGGTGGCCGGCCTGATCGCCGATCTGCTCGGCCGGATCCCGGCCGTCGGCGACCACGCGGAACTGCCCGGCTGGCGGCTGTCGGTGCGCCGGGTCGGCCACTACCGCGCCGAACGCGTCCGCCTGGTCAGAACGGCCCCGCTGCCCCTGGTGGAGGTGGCCGGATGAGCGTGCTGCAACTCCTCTTCGCCGCGCTGCTCGTGCTCGCCAACGGCTTCTTCGTCGGCGCCGAGTTCGCCCTGGTCTCGGTCCGCCGCAGCCAGGTCGAACCGCTCGGCACGGCCCGCGCCCGCCAGGTGCTGTACGGCCTGGAGCATCTGCCGCAGATGATGGCGGCGGCCCAGTTCGGCATCACCGTCTGCTCGCTGACCCTGGGCGCGGTCGCCGAACCGACGGTCGCCCGTCTGCTGGAGCCGGTCTTCGAGTGGATGCACCTGCCGCACGGCGTGATCCACCCGCTCGGCTACGTCATCGCGCTCGCCGCGGTGGTCTTCTTCCACCTCGTCATCGGCGAGATGGTCCCGAAGAACCTGGCCATGGCGGCCCCCGAGAGGGCCGCACTGTGGCTGAGCCCCGGCCTGGTCTGGTTCGCCCGTCTGTGCAAGCCGGTCACGATCGCGCTCGGCGCCTGCGCCCGGGCCGTCCTGAGGCTGTTCCGCGTCGAACCGAAGGACGAGGTGGAGGCCGTCTTCACCAGCGAACAGCTCAACCGGCTGGTGGAGGACTCCGGCCAGGCGGGTCTTCTCGATCCCGAGGAGGCCGAGCGCCTGGAGGACGCGCTGGAACTGGGCTCCCGCCCGGTGACGGACGTCCTGCTGGACCGCGATTCGCTGGTGACGGTCGTGCCCGCGGTCACCCCGGGACAGATCGTGGAACTCACCGCCCGCACCGGGTACTCCCGGTTCCCGGTGGCCGTGGACGACGGTGCCTTCATGGGCTACCTGCACGTCAAGGACGTACTGGACCTGGAGGACTCCGACCGGACCGTCCCGCAGCACCTCTGGCGCCCGATGACGACCCTCCGTCCCGAACTCCCCCTGGACGACGCCCTCACGGTGATGCGCCGTGCCGCGACCCACCTGGCCCAGGTCTCCGACGCCTCCGGCAGGGTACTGGGTCTGGTCGCCCTGGAGGACGTACTGGAACTCCTGGTGGGCGAGGTCCGGGACCCGGCCCACCGAGAGGTGACGGTCACACCCCGGCGGGCGAGCGGAACCCCAAAGGAGGCACTGGCGACGTAGCCGCCGCAGCTGCGGGCGATCCGCCTCCCCCAGTGCCTTCAAGGGCGTGGGAGGTGCCCCAGGACGGCACGGGCGGGCGAGGGGGTCCCGATCGGGCGAAGCCGGAAGTGGGGGAGGCACCCCGCAAGCGCGGGCGATCCGACCGGCCCCCGAGCCGCCCCGTCGCCGGCGCTCACATCGGCGACGGGTCCGTCGGCCTCCGCCCCGACAGCACCTCCCCGTACGCCTGCATCAGATCCGGCAGCCGCAGAGTGGCCAGGTCGTCCCGGGTCAACGCCCCGGGATACACGGACAACCGCAGATCCCGATACGCACAGCTCTTCTCGTACAGCGTCCGCAGGAACCGCCCGTTCCCCAGCTCGTCGATCCACCCCTGGTCCACCACGTGCCCGGCGATCGACCGCAGCTCCTCCAACGCCTCCTCGTCCCACACGTCACCGTTCTCACCGGCCAGCACCTCACCGATCGCGGTCAGCTCCAGCGGCCGGTACGAGGGAAAGTCCACCCGCGTGGTGAACCGCGACGACAGTCCCGGATTCGCGGCCAGCAGCCGGTCCATCCCCTCCGGATACCCGGCGAGGATCACCACCAGGTGATCCCGATTGTCCTCCGCCCGCTTCAGCAGCACCTGAAGCGCCTCGTCCCCGTACGCGTCCCCCTTGCCGTACCCGGAGTTGGACAGCGCGTACGCCTCGTCCACGAACAGCACCCCGCCCAGCGCGGAATCGATCAGCTCGTTGGCCTTCACCGCGGTCTGCCCCAGGTACTCACCGACCAGATCCGCCCGCTGGGCCTCCACCAGATGGTCGCCACCGAGCAGTCCGAGGGCGTAGAACACACGGCCGAGGATGCGGGCCACCGTGGTCTTGCCGGTTCCGGAGGGGCCGGAGAAGACGAAGTGGCGTTTCGGCGGCTGTACCGGAAGACCCTGCCCGGCCCGCAGCCGCGCCATGTTCAGCTGCGCCGACAACGCCTTGACCTGCCGTTTCACCGGCTCCAGGCCCACCATGCGCTCCAGTTCGGCCAGCGCCTCCTCCAGTAACGCGGGGTCCGTGGGCCCGGCGGGCGGCGCTGGCGTCCTGGCGCCCGCCCGCTCCCGCACACCCGGAGCGGTGACCGGAGGCATGGGCCCCGGTACGGGCTCGGGCGCGGACAGCCGCAGGTCGCGCCCCTCGGTGCCGAACAGGGGATCGAGTGTGTCGGGGCCGTCCACGCCGTCCTGCCCGGCCCCGGTGAGCGTGATCGCGGCGAGATCGGCGGAGTCCTCGTACCCGTCGCCCTCGGAGATCGCGGTGAGCCGGGCGGAGGTGTCCATGAAGGCCGGATCGACCCGGTGCACGGCCCGGTACAGGGGGAGCGCTGCGGCGCTGCGGCCGGTCCCCTCGTGGGCGCGGGCCAGCCAGTAGCGCAGCTCCTTGCGCTGCGGCTGTTCGCTGCGGCATCGCATCAGCGCCGTCGACAGCAGGGGTTCGGCCTGCCCGTACATCTCCAGACGCACCCGCGCCATGCCGCCGAACAGGCCGGCCTCGATGCCCAGGATCGGGTCCTCGACGAGGGAGTCGGTGTGCCGGACCAACTGCTCCCAGTCCTTGACCAGGTAGGCGCGGCAGGCGTGCAGGAAACGGACCTGCGGATCGGTGTCCACCGGGGGCAGTCCGGCGAGCGCCCGGTCCAGCTCGGGGACGTGACGCCCGTCCAGCCAGTGGGAGGCGTGCGCCAGCAGCAGGTCGCGGGGGCTCTCCAGCACCGGCTGTACCCACCAGCCCAACCAGTACCAGGAGTTCAGGGGGCGGTGGTGCCGGGCGCGCTGTTCGCCGAAACGCTCCCGGTGCCGGAACATCCTGAGCAGCGCGGTCGTCGTGTCGACGCGCAGTGCGTGCAGCCCCAGCCAGCCGTCGGCCATCCCCGGGTCGATCCGCACCGCGGCCCGGAACTCCTCCTCCGCCTGCGGATAGGCGCCCATCGTGTAGGCGTCCACGCCTCGCAGCCAGGCGAGGTCGGCCGGGGCCTGCGGGCCTTGCGGGCCCTGCGTGCCGAAGTCCATCACGTCCCCCACAGGCCGTGCCCCCGTCGGTGTGCCGGCCGGCCCTCGCCCGTCGGCTCCCGTTGGTCGAACCGCTGTGCCGCGGACCGGAGTTGCAAGGTGCGCGAAGCAGCTTCCGTAGGTCGCACCGAAAGCATCGTACCTGCGACGGCGTCACGTCCGCAGGGTGCCGTACGCGCCGAGGGGCGGGGCGGGAGGGGGAGCACGGACCGCCTGTGGTGACCCAGGGTGATCGTCATATGCCGCTGGGCGTCCGAAAGCGTGAAGAGGGCAGAACGAAGCCCCCGGTCACGGGGGAACAACCGGGGGCTTCGCGTCTGCCGACGGCTCCGAAGGGCCGCACATTGAGAACGTAAGACCTGTACGGGACCCCGGTCAAGCCGAGTTGGGGCACTCCGGCGACTTGTCCGGGACCACTCTTCACAGGTTCACCACGATGCAGGCGGATCGTCACCGTGCGTGAGCGGAGAGGGTGGTCCAGCCGTCGGGGAAGGCCCGGGAAGCAGTTCGTACCCCTTCGGGCGCTGGCGCACCAGAAGTCCGGCGAAGGGGCGTGAGGGGTCGTCGGCGAAGTGCTCGCGCTCCGCGCGCACCCAGCCGTCCCAGAACTCCCGCTGCTCCGCCCCGTCGCGGGCCCGTCCGCGCGACCAGGACTCCTCCCGGGGGAGGTCCATCCACAGCAGCAGCGCCAGGTACGGGCGCAGGGCGCGGCGTCCCGCGCCGACGCCCTCCACGACGATCACGGGGGCGGGTGGCAGTGGGCGGGGCGGCCCGAAGCGGCGGGACCGCCAGTCGTAGGGGGAGTAGTGCGCGGTCTCGCCGCGGCCGAGCGGCTCGATCACCTGGCTCAGCAGCCGTCCGGTCCAGTCGAACAGTTCGGTGTGGTCGGCGATGTCGTCAAGCCGCAGCACCGGAGCGCCGTCCAGCGCCGAGGCCAGCCGTGCGGCGAACGTCGACTTCCCCGAGCCGGCGTGCCCGTCGACGCCGACGAGTCGGACCGGGCCGCACGAGGGGGCGAGCCGGCGGATGCGGGAGGCGAGATCGTGAATGGCTGGTTCCCGGGGGAGGAGGGCTTACCGGAGCACTCTAGGCCCTTCGACGGGCGAGCCCCGGACGGAGGGGCCTCGACGGGCGGCGAGCCCCGGACGACTGATGAGCAAGCCCCCGGACCCCGGGTCGTACGGACCCGCCCGGGCCCCGCCGCTGGTCGGATGTCGGCCGGGCGCGGCACGGCCGGGGTGCTGGCGGGATCCGCCCGGCTGCGTTCATAGTTGGCGCACACCCGCTCCGTCCGGCGGACGCCCACCGCCCGGCCGACCGTGCTTTGGTCCTGTCCCGACTCCGACACCCGGGGGTCCTCCACCCATGAGCAGAGCCGAACTTCCCTCCCGCCGATCTCTCCTGGCCGCGGCGGTCGTCGCCGCCGTCGCCGGGAGCGCGGGCCCGGCGTCCGCCGGCGCCCCGACGGCCGGCATCCCGGCCGGGCGCGCCACCGACCCCCACCGGGCTGCCGTCCGCCCCGTCGACAACCGGGCCTGGGTCTCGTACACCGACTGGCTCGGCGGCGCCGGCGACGGGACCCGCCCCGTCGCCGGCGCCCGCCCCGGCATCGTGATCGCGGGGCCCGCCGGTGTCACGGAGTACACCGATCCGCACACCGGCCGCACGGCCGCCTGGGAGTACGCGACCTGGACCTCGCCCGTGCACCGTCCCAGGGTCCCGGCGACGGAGGCGATCGCCTCCTGGAACGCGCACACCCCCGAGGGCACCTGGCTCAGGATCGAGCTGAAGGGCACGTACTCCGACGGTACGGACACCCCCTGGTACGTCATGGGGTGCTGGGCCGCCGGGGACCAGGACATCCGGCGCACCTCGGTGGACGACCAGAGCGACGGGAGGAGCACCGTCTGGACGGACACCCTCTCCGTGGACGACGTGGCCTCGGGCCTGCGCGTCGCCTCGTACCGGCTGCGACTGACCCTCTGCCGGCGCCCCGGCACCCGGCTCACCCCGACCGTGTGGCGGCTCGGGGTGATGGGATCCGACGTCCCCGACCGGTTCACCGTTCCCGCCTCGAAGCCCCGCCTCGCCAAGGAGCTGATCGTCCCGCGTTACTCGCAGGAGATCCACAGGGGCCGGTACCCGGAGTACGACAACGGCGGCGAGGCCTGGTGCAGCCCCACCTCCTCGCAGATGATCATCGAGTACTGGGGCGGACGGCTCACCGAGGAACAGCTGTCCTGGGTCGACCCGTCCTACGCCGACCCGCAGGTCTGCCACGCGGCCCGTCACACGTTCGACCACCAGTACGAGGGCTGCGGCAACTGGCCCTTCAACGCCGCCTACGCGGCCACCTTCGAGGGCCTCCAGGGCGTGGTCACCCGCCTCGGCTCCCTCGCCGACCTGGAGACGCTGGTCGCCGCGGGCATCCCGGCCGTCACCTCGCAGTCGTTCCTGGAGGAGGAGCTGACCGGGGCGGGGTACGGCACCTCCGGACATCTGATGGCGGTGACCGGCTTCACCGCCGACGGCGACGTGATCGCCAACGACCCCGCCTCGGACGACAACGACGCCGTGCGCCGTGTCTACCGGCGGCGCGAGTGGGAGAACATCTGGCTGCGGACCAAGCGGTACAACGCCTCCGGGAAGGTGGCGTCCGGCACCGGAGGGGTCTGCTACCTCTACTTCCCGGCCCGGCCGACCCCGCGGCAGCGCGAGGCGCTCGCGGCGGTGGGCGTGCGCTGAGCCGGCCCGGCCGGGGGCCCGGACGCCCGGGGCCCTCCGGCCGTGTGTGACCGACCTCTCGGCCGCGAGAACCGTTCACGGTGGCAAAGTGGACGTCAGTCGCAGAGGGATTCACCGCACCGCAGAGAAACCAGTGAGAAGCCATGACCGCGCACGCAGCCACCGTCATCCGCGCCCGCACCGGCGGACCCCGGGAGGACGGCCCGAAGATCGTCGAACACGCCATGGGGTGGTCCCTCGTCGTGGTCCTCGCGATGCTCGTGACCCAACTGGGACTGCTGTGACCCGAGGTCGCGAGGGCCTCGTTCCGAACCTTCCGGACGGCCTGACATGCGGCGGCGGGACCTCCCACCGCCCGCGGGAGGGCCTGGGCCGGAGAAGATCCGGGTCGAAATCGGGTATCGGCCGGCGGTCCGCCGTGCGCCCCGCGGTACCGAGCGTTCATCCGCGCGCCGCGCCGAACCCATCGCCGTCGGGCGGAGGTTCTTCGCGGACACGTCGTACGACGCGTTCTCGATGGACGCCCTCGCACGCCAGGCGCAGGTCGCCAGGGGGCTGATCTACCACTGCTTCCGCTCCGTGCGCGGCTGCTACCCGGCGACCACCGAGGACCCGGTGGCCGGCCCGGTCATCTTCGCCGCCGACGGGGCCGGACCGCCGCCCGTGGAGCGGGTGCACCGCGCCGTCGACAGCTACCTGCGGTACGCCGGGCACGGCCAGGCCGCCCACCGCGCGATCGTCAGCGGCGGTGACGGCTTCGACACCGAGGTGCACGCGATCCGGGACGGGGGCGCGAGGCCGTCGTCGCGACCGTCGCCGAGGGCGCCCACGGCCGTACGGGCATCGCGCCGGTGGCGCGGATGGGGCTGCCGGCCCGGGGTGCAACGTGGAGGGCGCCGTGCTCGCCTGGACCGACCGCGGTGAACTGTCCCGCGAGACCACGGGCGAGCTGCTGGTGAAGACGCTCGGCGGGGCCGTGCGCGCCGTCGAGGAGCTGGACCCCGCCTACCCGGCCCCGGCGCCCGTCCGCCGCGACGCCTGACGTCCACGTCCCGTCGCGCGCCTCCCCGCCCCGGGCGGCGGCATCCGGGGCGGGGCCGCACGGGCGGGCGCCGCCCATCACCCTGCGTTCGGATTCGCGTGCGGTGAGTGCGCGAGAACTTCCTTGGGTAAGCGATCGTTAACTAGTGACTTGCTGCGGCCGATCGGGCATACTCGCAGCGCACAGCCGCTGGTCAGCACCTTCCGAGACCCGGGAGTGCGAGCATCGGCCAGGCATCGATACGACCCGGCGGAGCCGCC
This sequence comes from Streptomyces pimonensis, assembly GCF_041380215.1. Classification (NCBI taxonomy): domain Bacteria; kingdom Bacillati; phylum Actinomycetota; class Actinomycetes; order Kitasatosporales; family Streptomycetaceae; genus Streptomyces; species Streptomyces pimonensis. The sequence continues at coordinate 46,408 of NZ_JAHWZY010000021.1, read as the reverse complement.
CCCCACCCAAGGCGCGCGCCGATGTGCCCGAACAGGGAGGAGAGCGTCGCCATGCCCGACCGCGCCCCGCAGCCGGTGGACCGGCAACTGCCCACGGACGAGGCCCGTGACCTGATCTCGCTCGTCCGCGACATCGCGCAGCGCGAGGTCGCCCCGCGGGCGGCCGAGGAGGAGGATGCGGGACGCTTCCCGCGCGAACTGTTCACCCTGCTCTCCGAGTCCGGTTTGCTCGGCCTGCCCTACGACTCCGAGTACGGCGGCGGCGACCAGCCGTACGAGGTCTACCTCCAGGTCCTCGAAGAGCTCGCCGCGGCCCGCCTCACCGTCGGCCTCGGTGTCAGCGTGCACACTCTGGCCTCCTACGCGCTCGCGGCCTACGGCGCCAAGGAGCAGCAGGCCGAGCACCTGCCCGCGATGCTCGGCGGCGGCCTGCTCGGCGCCTACTGTCTCTCCGAACCCGCCTCGGGCTCCGACGCGGCCTCCCTGCGCGCCAAGGCGGTGCGCGACGGGGACGACTGGGTGATCGACGGCACCAAGGCGTGGATCACCCACGGCGGCATCGCCGACTTCTACACGGTCATGGCCCGTACCGGCGAGGAGGGCCCGCGCGGCGTCACCGCGTTCCTGGTGCCCGGCGACGCCGAGGGACTGAGCGCCGCGGTGCCGGAGAAGAAGATGGGGATGAAGGGCTCGCCGACCGCCCAGGTCCACCTCGACGGCGTCCGGGTCCCCGACGCGCGGCGGGTCGGCGAGGAGGGGCAGGGCTTCGCGATCGCCCTGTCGGCGCTGGACGGCGGACGGCTCGGCATCGCCGCCTGCGCGGTCGGCCTGGCCCAGGCGGCGCTGGACGAGGCGCTCGGCTACGCGGCCGAGCGGCGCCAGTTCGGCAAGCCGATCGCCGACTTCCAGGGACTGCGCTTCATGCTCGCCGACATGGCCACGCAGATCGAGGCGGGGCGCGCGCTGTACCTGGCGGCGGCCCGGCTGCGCGACGCGGGGCGGCCGTTCGCCAAGCAGGCCGCCATGGCCAAACTGCACTGCACCGACACGGCGATGCGGGTCACCACCGACGCCGTGCAGATCCTCGGCGGCTACGGCTACACCGCGGACTTCCCCGCCGAGCGCTACATGCGCGAGGCCAAGGTCCTGCAGATCGTCGAGGGCACCAATCAGATCCAGCGCATGGTCATCGCCCGCCACCTCGCGGGCCCGGAGACCCGCTGAGCCGGCCGGACCCTCGCCAGGGTGCGGCGAGCCGGGTCCACTCCGGGCCCTGCCACCGGGGCGGAGCGCGGCCCCGGTCGGCCCGGACCCGCATGGGATCGCGGTGGATCGGCGGATCCGGGGGCCGCGGCGGCGCGGGTACGACCGCCTCGGCGGGCGGCGGCGCGGAGACGCGGCGTTCCCCACGGTCGTCGAGTACGTGGGGGGCCGTCATGCCCGGGCGACGCGGGAGCGGCCGGACGGGGCGCCGGCCCCGGGAACAGGACGTGCGTCCACGGCCGTCCCCCGTGGGGAGGGCGGCGGGCCGCGCCGCCCCCGTACCGGCGTGCGCTCAGGCGGCGTGCCGCCGCATCGCCGGGACCCGGATCGGACGCGAGCCCGGTCCGCCGACGTGCGAGAAGGGCTGGGTGCGCCAGTCGAGTCCCTGCGGGAGCCTCAACAGCAGGGCGGTGTCCTGTTCCTGGGGAGTGACGGTTTCGTCGGCAGGCCGTGCCTCGGCGGCCCGGCGGCCGGTGCCGGCGCAGACCGTGAGCCCGAACGGGTTCCACGGCGAGGCGCACAGCGCGTGCTCCGGCAGGACGTCCTCCTCCGCGAGCAGGGCGATGGGCTGCGCGCAGTCCGGGCAGACGACCCGGTACATCTCGAAGGTGTCGTAGGCGTCGAGTTCCTCGTCCGGTGCGTCGGGTTCGACATACTCCGGGTCGAGCTCGACGACCGGCTGCTGCCGCTTGGACGTGGTACGACCAGGGCGCTTAAGACTCTGCATTGGGTTCTCCCCCTCGGGCTGGGCCGTGAAGGCACTGCGGCCTCGACCACAGCAAGCACTTCCCGTCCCCCCTCCGGGGTAATCACGGGAACATCACGGAGGCCGCTCGAAAGGTGTGGCGTTCGTCACACGTCGCGTGCGGATGCCCCGTGCGGGGCCTTTGTCCCCCCGGACCGCGCGCCGCGGCCCCCGGCGCGTCACGAACCGGGCATGACCCGGACGGCTCAGGTGTCCGAGGAGGTCAAGCGCACTGTAGGTTCTTGCGCCATGGAGGAGCTGGACCGACAGATCGTGCAGCTGCTCGTCGAGGACGGGCGGATGAGCTACACAGACCTGGGCAAGGCCACGGGTCTGTCCACGTCGGCCGTGCACCAGCGGGTGCGCCGGCTCGAACAGCGTGGCGTCATCCGCGGCTATACCGCGGTGGTCGACCCGGCGGCCGTCGGCCTGCCCATGACCGCCTTCATCTCGGTCAAACCCTTCGACCCCAGCGCCCCCGACGACATCGCGGACCGTCTCGCCGACGTCCCCGAGATCGAGGCCTGCCACAGTGTCGCGGGCGACGAGAACTACATCCTCAAGGTACGCGTGTCCACACCGCACGAACTGGAGGAACTGCTCGCCCGCGTACGCTCGCTGGCGGGCGTCTCCACCCGTACGACGGTGGTCCTCTCCACCCCGTACGAAGCCCGCCCGCCGCGCGTCTGAACGCCGCGCTCGTTCCGGCCCGTCCGGCGGAAGCAGGCCCGCCCGGCGTTCGAGGGGCGCAGTGCCGGGGCGGAGCCCCGGGAGCGGGAAGGGGCGACGGAACCGGGGACGGCCACGCGGGGACGCGTCGCCCCCGGAGGCGGACCGTCGGGGTGTCCCGGCCGCGGTGAGACGGCCCTGCGTGCGGAGCGGCCCGCGCGACGCGGGAGACTGTGGGACATGAGTGAACGCCCCGCCTCGCACCGCACCGTCCTGCTCCGCCGTGGAGAGGTCCACAGCCCCGCCGACCCCTTCGCGACCGCGATGGTCGTCGAGCGCGGCCAGGTCGCCTGGGTCGGCTCCGAGGGCGCCGCCGACGCCTTCGCGGACGGGGTCGACGAGGTGGTCGACCTCGACGGAGCGCTGGTCACCCCCGCGTTCACCGACGCGCACGTCCACACCACGGCCACCGGTCTCGCCCTCACCGGCCTCGACCTGTCCACCGCCCCCTCGCTCGAGGCCGCGCTGGCCCGCGTGCGGGAGTTCGCCGCCGCCCGCCCGGACGACCGGGTCCTCCTCGGGCACGGCTGGGACGCCGCCCGCTGGCGCGGCGGCCGTCCCCCGACCCGCGCCGAGCTCGACGAGGCCACCGGTGGCCGTCCCCTCTACCTCAGCAGAATCGACGTCCACTCCGCGGTCGTCACCACGGCGCTCCTTAACCTCGTCCCGGACGTGGTCACCCGTGAGGACCGTCCGCTCACCGGGGACGCCCATCACGCCGTCCGCGCCGCCGCCCTGGCCGCCGTCACCCCGGCCCAGCGCACCGAGGCCCAGCGCGCCGCCCTCGCCCACGCAGCCTCCCTCGGCATCGGCACGGTCCACGAGTGCGGGGGCCCGGAGATCTCCTCCGAGGCCGACTTCACCGGACTGCTGCGGCTCGCCGCCGAGAGGAGCGGACCGCGCGTCGTCGGCTACTGGGCCGAACAGGACGTCGCCAAGGCGAAGGAGCTGGGCGCGATCGGCGCCGCGGGCGACCTGTTCGTCGACGGTGCCCTCGGCTCGCACACCGCGTGCCTGCACGAGCCGTACGCCGACGCGGGCCACACCGGCACCGCGCACCTGGACGCGGTCGCCGTCGCGGCCCACGTCGTCGCCTGCACCGAGGCCGGCCTCCAGGCCGGCTTCCACGCCATCGGTGACGCCGCCGTGCGCACCGTCGTCGACGGCGTGCGGGCCGCCGCCGACAGACTCGGCCTCGCCCGCGTCCGCGCCGCCCGGCACCGCGTCGAGCACGCCGAGATGCTCACCCCCGAGACCGTCGCCGCCTTCGCCGAACTCGCTCTGACCGCCTCCGTCCAGCCGGCCTTCGACGCCCTGTGGGGCGGCGGGGACGGCATGTACGCGCGACGCCTGGGGCCGGAGCGGGCCCGCTCCCTGAACCCCTTCGCGGTGCTGCTGCGCGCCGGCGTCCCGCTCGCCTTCGGCTCCGACAGCCCGGTGACCCCCCTCGACCCCTGGGGAACGGTCCGGGCCGCCGCCTTCCACCGCACACCGGAGCACCGCATCTCCGTGCGCGCCGCGTTCACCGCGCACACGCGGGGCGGCTGGCGGGCGGTCGGACGCGACGACGCGGGCGTCCTGGTGCCCGGCGCGCCCGCCGACTACGCCCTCTGGCGCACCGGTGAACTCGTCGTCCAGGCTCCCGACGACCGGGTGGCACGCTGGTCCACCGATCCCCGTTCCGGCACCCCCGGCCTGCCCGACCTCGGTCCCGGCCGTGACCTGCCGGTCTGTCTGCGGACCGTGGTCGGCGGGCGCACGGTGTTCGTACGGCCGGGCGAGTGATCTACGAGGGCGGCAGGGTGACGATCATGCGTCGGGCCCTCGTCCCGCGACCTGCGCGTCCTCGCCGCTGACCTGGGATGCGAACCGCCCCGTGCAGGTCGAGCGACTGTTGACAGGCGGCCGCGGGGGGCCGGTAGGTTCGGCCGGGTCCACCACCGGACGCCCGACCGGGGAACGTCCGGCCACTCGGGTCGGTGTCGCTGGGTCAGGGACGGTGTGCCGCACCGGGGCACCGTCACTGGGAGCCAGGCTCAGCGGCGGCGCGGTACCGAGGGACGTTCCAGCCGGCCGGGGGTGCGACCCCCGGGTGGGGCCCGGGCGCTCAGTAGACAACGGCTTCAGGTCGATCCGCAGCCGGCGGGTCCCGGGCCGGCCCGAAGGGTGCCGGGCCCCATCCGCTGCCTCCTTTTCACACGTTCAAAACGTGTGTTCCTACCCGATCTTCGGTAAACGACACCACCGTATGAACGTCCTGCCACGTCGGTGCAGGCTGTGCCCACTATGGTGGGATCCTGCGCACAGGACATGAAGGGGCAGCAGTGAACGACGGCGACGGGACCCTCGCGGCAGGATCCCAGGGGAGGAACTTCGGCCCGCTCGGCACGGCTCTGGTGATCATTCCGACCTACAACGAGGCGGAGAACATCAAGGCGATCGTCGGCCGGGTGCGCGAGGCCGTTCCCGAGGCGCACGTTCTCGTGGCCGACGACAACAGTCCCGACGGCACGGGCAGGCTCGCCGACGAACTGGCCGCCGGGGACGACCACGTCCAGGTGCTGCACCGCAAGGGCAAGGAGGGCTTGGGCGCGGCCTATCTCGCGGGTTTCCGCTGGGGCATGGAGCACGGTTACGGCGTACTGGTCGAGATGGACGCGGACGGCTCCCACCAGCCCGAGGAACTGCCCCGTCTGCTGACCGCGCTCAAGGGCGCCGACCTGGTGCTCGGTTCGCGCTGGGTGCCCGGCGGCCGGGTGGTGAACTGGCCGAAGTCACGTGAGTTCATCTCGCGCGGAGGCAGCCTCTACTCGCGCATGGCGCTCGATCTGCCGCTGCGCGACATCACCGGCGGCTTCCGAGCCTTCCGCCGGGAGACGCTGGAGGGCCTCGGCCTCGAGGAAGTGGCCTCCCAGGGGTACTGCTTCCAGGTCGACCTGGCCCGCCGGGCGGTGCGGGCCGGCTACCACGTCGTCGAGGTTCCCATCACCTTCGTCGAGCGTGAACTCGGCGACTCCAAGATGAGCCGCGACATCCTCGTCGAGGCGCTGTGGCGGGTCACGGCGTGGGGCGTGGGGGAGCGGGTCGGCAAGGTCCTCGGGCGCGGCGACGACAAGCAGCAGGCCGAGCCGGACACCAAGCAGCTCGAGCCGGACGTCGAGCGGTCCGCGCCGTAGGCGTACGGTCACCCGATCACCACGGTGATCCCGCTTATCCCGTGCTGAGCCGGTCCCAGGCACACTAGGGGCATGACGACTGGCGCTCAGACCCCGTATCCCGCCCGACCCCGGCGCTCCCGGCTGCGCACCTTCCTGCCGCTGGGCGTCGTCGCATGGCTCGTGCTGGAGATCTGGCTGCTCGCCATGGTCGCCGGGGCGTCGAACGGGCTGGTGGTCCTCCTGGTCCTGGTGACCGGCGTCGTCCTCGGTTCGGTCGTCATCAAGCGGGCCGGCCGGCGGGCCTTCAAGAACCTGACCGAGACGCTGCAACAGCAGCAGGCCGGGGTGCTGTCCGAAACCCGGCCGAACAGCGAGGGCAACGGCCTGACGATGCTGGGTGGCCTGCTGCTGATCGTCCCCGGTGTGATCTCGGACGCGGTGGGACTGCTCCTGCTGGTGCCGCCGGTGCAGAAGGCCGTGAGCCGTTACGCCGAGCGCACCTTCGACCGCAAGCTCCGCGAAGCCACGGGGGGCTCCCTCGGGGACGCCTTCCAGCAGGCCCGTATCCACCGGCCCGACGGCAAGGTCGTCCAGGGAGAGGTCATCCGGGACGAGCCCGGGAGCGCTCCGGGGAACACCTCACAGGAGCCGCGCCCACCGCTGTCCCGCTGAGGGCGGCCGGGGCCGCCACCAGCAGACGGGACCGCGGGCGCCGTACATCATGTACGGCGCCCGCGGTCCCGTCTGCTGTGCGTGTGGCTTCGCCCAGGCCCCCGGAGGGATCAAGCCGACTTTCGGCTGTCCCTGGGGTGGACCGCGATATTCATCGCACCGGAACGCAGAACGGCGAGACGCTCCTCGAGGACCTCTTCGAGTTCCTCTCGGGTGCGCCGCTCCATCAGCATGTCCCAGTGCGTACGTGCGGGCTTGGCCTTCTTCTCCTCAGGGCCGTTGCCGTCCACCAGGAGTGCCTGGGCACCGCAGACCTTGCACTCCCACTCCGGCGGGATCTCCGCCTCGACCGAGAAGGGCATCTCGAAGCGGTGCCCCTTCTCGCATGCGTACTCCACGGCCTGGCGTGGGGCCAGGTCGATGCCGCGGTCCGTCTCGTAGCTGGTCACCACGAGGCGCGTGCCGCGAAGAGCTCGCTCACTCATGAATCGTGCCTCCCGGGCTTGTCGCCCACAGGACAGGTGTCGCTGTCGTCGTCATCCGGTCAACGTCCGGGCGGCGGTGAAGATTCCCGTCCGGAGCCCCGATCCGGGTCATACGTCGCCGTCGTAGCCGCAGCCTTGTCAACCAGTGCAGTACCCCCCGGCGTCCGGTTTGTCACACCCGCAAAGGGATATGACTCAGCGTTCGGCATCTTTGACGCGCAGTAACGGTACGCCTGGCAGGCCAAACGCGTACACTACAGCCCTTTCGCGGCCGCCGCTAAATCCGTTCGGGAACCGGGTTGCCCGCTTCGGCGATCGCCCGCCGCACCGGAACCCGAGCGAGCAGCGCGAAGCCCAGGACGAAGAAGCCCACCAGGGAGATGATCGCGTCCCGGTAGCTGCCCGTCAGCTGGTAGGTGAGGCCGAACAGCAGCGGCCCGAGCCAACTCGTCCCGCGGTCGCTCATCTCGTACGCCGAGAAGTACTCGGCCTCCTTGTTGGGCGGTACGAGATGGGAGAAGAGCGAGCGGGACAGCGCCTGACTGCCGCCGAGGACCAGGCCGATGCCGGCCGCCAGGACGAAGAACCACACGGGGGCGCCGGCGGGCAGGAAGTACCCGGCGGCCAGGGTCAGGGTCCAGGCGACCAGGGAGCCGAGGATCGCGCGCTTCGCGCCGTACCGCCGGGCCAGCCTGCCCAGCGCCAGTGCGCCCGCCACCGCCAGCACCTGGACCAGCAGCACGGCCACGATGAGCGTCGACTGCCCGAGCCCCAGTTCCTTCGAGCCGTACACCGAGGCCTGGGTGATCACCGTCTGGATGCCGTCGTTGTAGACGAGGTACGCCAGCAGGAACGCCAGCGTCAGCGGGTGCCGGCGCATGTCGCGGACGGTCGCCGCCAGCCGCCGGAAGCCCGGCGGGGCCGCCTCCCGCGCGGGAGCACGGCGGTCGCGCAGCCGGCGCAGCGGCACCAGCGCGAAGGCGCCCCACCACAGACCGGCCGACGCCAGGCAGATGCGCACCGCCATGCCCTCGGAGACGCCGAAACCGTCGTGGCCCGTATAGAGGACGAGGTTCGCGACGAGGACCAGGGAGCCGGCCGCGTATCCGAAGGCCCACCCGCGCGAGGAGACCGCGTCGCGTTCCTCGGGCGGGGCGATCTGGGGGAGGTAGGAGTTGTAGAGCATCATCGCGACCGACTGTGCCGCGTTCGCCACCACCAGCAGCGCGCCGCCGAGCAGGTAGCGCTCGCCGCCCAGGAAGAACATGCCCGCAGTGGCCGCGGCACCGGTGTAGGCGGCGGCCGCGAGCAGCGGCTTCTTGCGTCCGGTGCGGTCGGCGGCGGCGCCCACCAGTGGCATCACCAGCACGGCCAGGACCACCGACAGGGAGACCGAGTAGGCGAAGAAGGACCCCGCGCGCACCGGTACGCCCAGCGGGTGGACGAACCCGTCCGCGTCCGCCGCGGCCTCGGCGACCGACGTCAGATAGGGGCCGAGGAACACGGTGAGCACGCTCGTGGAGTACACGGAGCACGCCCAGTCGTAGAAGTACCAGCCGCGCTGTTCGCGCCGTCGGCCGGCCGCCTCGTCCGGCGCCGGTGACCGCACGGTGTCGGTGCCCACCCGTGCCCTCGCTTCCCCGTGAACGCGCGGAGGCGGCCGGGGGGCGGGGTCTCAGACCCAGAGGCCCCGGTCCTCCATGACCTTGCGCAGTGTGTCGATGCGATCGGTCATGATGCCATCCACTCCGAGGTCCAGGAGCCGGTGCATCCGCTCGGCCTCGTTGACCGTCCACACGTGCACCTGCAGGCCGTGCGCGTGGGCGGCCCGTACGAACCGGTGGTCGACCACCGGGATGCCCGACTGCTGCTCGGGGACCTGGGCGGCGACTGCCGACCGGCGCACCGCGGCCGGCAGTCCCCAGGAGCGCAGCCGCAGGTTCAGCACGCCCCGGGTGCCGTAGGAGGTGGCCAGTCGCGGGCCGGCCAGCCGCTGGGCGCGCACCACACGGGCCTCGGAGAACGAGCCGAGGCAGACCCGGTCCCAGGAGCCGGTGCGCCCGACCAGGTTCAGGAACGGCAGGAGGGCCGGTTCGGCCTTCACGTCGACGTTCCAGAGCACCTCGGGGAAGGTCTCCAGGAGTTCCTCGAACAGCGGGATCGGTTCCCCGCCCGCCACGCGCGCGTGCGCCACGTCCCGCCACAGCAGGTCGGCGATCCGGCCCGCGCCGTCCGTCACCCGGTCGAGCGTCGCGTCGTGGAAGGCGACGAGCCGGCCGTCGCGCGTGGCGTGGACGTCGGTCTCGATGTACCGGTAGCCCGCCTCGACGGCGCGCCGGAACTGCCGGACGGTGTTCTCCAGACCGTCCGCCGCCCCGCCCCGGTGGGCGAAGGCGATCGGGGCGGGATGGTCGAGGTAGGGGTGGCGTATCCGCGGGGTCACGGACGCAGTATCGCGTGCCGTGGTTGACCGGCGGCAACGACCGTGCTGCCGTCGGATGCCGGGGGGACGGCGAAGACGCGGAGGAACAGCTGGGCGAGCGGACCGATCGTCACCGCGTACAACAGGGTGCCCACGCCCACCGTGCCGCCGAGGGCGAAGCCGGTGACGACGACCGTGATCTCCATGGCCGTGCGGACCAGGCGGACCGACACCCCGGTGCGCCGGTGCAGACCCGTCATCAGCCCGTCGCGCGGGCCCGGGCCGAAGCGCGCCGCGATGTACAGCCCGGTCGCCGCGCCGTTGAGCACGATGCCCGCCGCCATCAGTGGTACGCGTGCGGCCACGGCGTGCGCGTCGGGCAGCACGGCCAGGGTCGCGTCCATCGCCACGCCGATCACCAGCACGTTGGAGACCGTGCCCGCTCCCGGCCGCTGGCGCAGCGGGATCCACAGCAGCAGCACCGCCGCGCCCACCAGGGTCAGCACCACGCCCATCGACAGCCCCGTCCGCTCGGACAGGCCCTGGTGCAGCACGTTCCACGGTTCGAGACCGAGCCCCGAGCGCACCAGCAGCGCCGAGCTCGCGCCGTACAGCGCCAGCCCCGCGTACAGCTGGACCAGTCGCCGTGCGAGATGCCCGTGCCGGGACGAGTACCTGGCCAAAACGTGCCCCCTGTGGTGGAAGTGGACCGACGCATGACACCCTGTGGCTCGGTGGGTGATGTCATCCATGGCCAATCCGGGAAAGGTGGACTGATTACTGTGGCACAGTGGACCTCGGCAGTGGGGGCGGCACAGCTCGCCCGGCTGCTCGGCTCCCAGCAGGACCGTCCGGCCGGTCCCGGGACCCGCCGCCCGCCCGCCTACCGTGCGCTCGCCGACGGCATCCGTCTGCTGGTGCTGGAGGGGCGCGTACCGGTGGCCGCGCGGCTGCCCGCCGAGCGGGAGCTGGCCCTCGCCCTCTCCGTCAGCCGCACCACCGTCGCCGCCGCCTATGAGGCGCTGCGCACCGAGGGGTTCCTGGAGTCACGGCGCGGCGCGGGCAGCTGGACCGCGGTCCCGGCGGGCAACCCGGTGCCCGCGCGGGGACTGGAACCGTTGCCGCCCGAGGCCCTCGGCTCGATGATCGACCTCGGCTGCGCCGCGCTGCCCGCACCCGAGCCCTGGCTCACCCGGGCCGTCCAGGGCGCGCTGGGGGAGCTTCCGCCGTACGCGCACACCCACGGCGACTATCCCGCCGGGCTGCCCGTGCTCCGCTCGACGATCGCGGACCGCTACACCGCGCGGGGCATCCCGACCATGCCCGAGCAGATCATGGTGACGACCGGTGCGATGGGCGCCATCGACGCCATCTGTCATCTCTTCGGGGGACGCGGCGAGCGTATCGCCGTCGAGTCGCCGTCCTACGCCAACATCCTCCAGCTGATGCGGGAGGCCGGCGCCCGGCTCGTCCCCGTCGCCATGGCCGAAGGGCTGGCCGGCTGGGACCTGGACCGCTGGCGCCAGGTGCTGCGCGAGGCGGCGCCCCGTATCGCGTACGTCGTCGCCGACTTCCACAACCCGACCGGCGCGCTCGCCGACGAGGACCAGCGACGCCGGCTGGTGGACGCGGCGCGTTCCGCGGGCACGGTGCTGGTCGCCGACGAGACGATGAGCGAGCTGTGGCTCGACGCCGACGTGGAGATGCCGCGCCCGGTGTGCGCCTTCGACCCGGCCGGGTCCACCGTGATCACGGTCGGCTCGGCGAGCAAGGCCTTCTGGGCCGGGATGCGCATCGGCTGGGTGCGCGCGGCACCCGACGTCGTCCGCAGCCTCGTCGCCGCACGCGCGTACGCCGATCTGGGCACACCCGTGCTGGAACAGCTGGCCGTGAACTGGCTGTTCGGCGCCGGCGGCTGGGAACAGGCGGTGGAGGTGCGGCGTGCCCAGGCCCGGCGGAACCGGGACGAACTGGTGGCCGCGGTGCGGCGGGAGCTGCCCGACTGGGAGTTCGAGGTGCCGCGCGGCGGGCTCACGCTGTGGGTGCGCACCGGTGGCCTCTCCGGCTCCCGGCTCGCCGAGGCGGGCGAACGGGTCGGCGTACGCGTGCCGTCCGGCCCCCGCTTCGGAGTCGACGGAGCGTTCGAGGGCTACGTACGGCTGCCTTTCACGGTGGGCGGCGCCGTCGCAGAGGAGGCGGCGGTACGCCTCTCGGCGGCGGCCCGCATCGTCGAAACGGGCGGCACGTCCGGCACGGAGACCCCCCGCACGTTCGTGGCCTAGTCAGGGGTACGAGTGCGACTGGGCAGGACCGATGCGGCCGGATGCGCGTCCAGGCCGCACCGGCCCGGCCGGGGCTGGCGCGCCTCCCCGGCGCGCCGGGGGTCCGGGAGGCGCCCCGGGGCGATGGCGGAGGGCGGGCGCGGCGGCACGTGCCACGGCGCACCGCTCCAGCGGCAGGGACTTTGGGCACCGGCGGTCGGCTACGCGGTGGGCTTCGCCACCGCCGCCTCGGCGGTGACGGCGTCGGAGGGTGCCTCCGCCGGCGCCTCGGGCCCGGCGTCGGCCACCGCCTTCCCCACCGTCACCTTGTCGAGGCGCGCGGCCTCCACCACGCCGGTCTCCAGCCGCTCCGGCTCCTCGTCCGCAGGCGTCGTCCGGGGCGGCAACAGGTCGAGGACCGCCTCCCGCTCCGCCTCGCTGGTCGCGTCGTCGTACGGGTCCGGCGTCGCCGGAACCTGGAGACGGTGGACCGGTCCCGAGCCCAGCCGGGCGTAGCCGCGCCCCGGCGGGACCTGGGCGAGCGGTGTGGTGTGCGGCGGCGCCCCCAGCACGGTCCTCAGCTGTTCCGTCGTCGCGGGCCCGAGGACCACACGCGCGCGCGTGTGCTGCCGTACCGGATCGCTGAGGCCCTCCAGGCTGTCGAGCTGCTCGGCGACCACCACGGTGACGTTCGCCGGGCGGCCGTGCCGCAGCGGAACCTGGAGCAGCGACTGAGGATCCTCGCGGCCGTCCGCGGCGGCCAGGTGCGTGAACGTGCTCGGCCGGTCCAGCAGCAGCCACAGGGGACGCCTGGCGTCCTCGGGCGGCGGGTCGCCCGCCTGGTGCGCGCGGTTGGCCGCGATCACCCGGCGTTCCGTCTCGTGCGCGGCCCACTCCAGGCTCGTCAGCGCCCCCGTCAGCCCGCACTCCACGGCGAGCACGCCGTCCCGGCCGGCCAGGCAGGCGTACTCGCCGGTGCCGCCCCCGTCGACGATCACCACGTCGCCGTGGTGGAGGGCCTGCAGGGCGATGGAGCGAAGCAGCGTCGAGGTGCCGCTGCCCGGCTGGCCGACCGCGAGCAGATGGGGCTCGGTGGAGCGGATGCCGGTGCGCCAGACGACGGGCGGGACGTCGCGCCGCTCCCCGCCGTGGACGCCACGGGTGAGCGGCAGTGTCCGCTGCACCCCGGTGGGGTCGGTGAAGCCGAGGACCGTCTCGCCGGGGGCCGTGACGAAGGGCTGGGCGGCGATGTCGGTGGGCAGGGGCGCGAGGACGCGGACCGTGAGCCGGTTGGCCTCCTCGTCCCACGCGAAGTGGTACTCGCGGCCGCGCCCCGACTTCGCGCCGAGCAGGTGCTCGATCCGCGCCCTCGACTCCGGCTCACCGTCGGTGAAGTAGGCGGGGTAGCCGATCTCCAGGTGCGTGATCCGGCCGGTGGGGTCGAACTCGTACTCGGAGAAGACCTTCTCCCAGTCGCCGCCGTGGGCGTAGAGCGGTTCGGGGTCCTCGGCGGCGGAGAAGTACGGCACCAGGGCCTCGTAGAGCGACTTCAGGCGCTGGACCTGCGAGGTGTCGGGCCCGGCGGGCGCCGACGGGGCGCGGTCCCGGCCCTGCCAGGCCGCCGCCGCCATCAGGGTGACGACGGCGAGCAGCGGGCCGTACGGCGCGAGCGCCACGGCCAGCAGGACCGAGGCCACCAGGAAGAGCAGCGCGCCGCGCCGGTCCTTGGGCGTGTCGGCCCATCTGCGCCGCCCGGCCGAAGCCAGCCGGCGCAGACCGCGCACGATGGTGATCAGCGGATGGAGGATGTCCGTGGCGCTGTCGGCCGCCGTTCTGGCCAGCTCCCGGCTTCGGGCGAGCTGTGCGCCGCCGTTGCTCAGGATGCGGGGGAGGGGGCGCCGGGCCACTGCTGTCTCCAGAGGGTGTGTACGGACGGGCGGTGCGTGGTGTCGGGCGGATCAGAATTTGAATCCGCCCAGAAGGCCGGCCAGGCTTTCGCCGCCCGCCTTGATGCTGGGTGCGATGGCGGTGCTGGCCAGATAGAAGCCGAAGAGCATCGCCACCAGGGCGTGCGACGCCTTCAGTCCGTCCTTGCGGAAGAAGACGAAGACGACGATGCCGAGCAGCACCACGCATGAGATCGAGATGATCATGTGAGTTCTCCTGGTTCGCGAGGGACAGTCACCATGAGTGCGTCCAGGTTCACAGAATGTGTCTATACGATAAAAGGTGCAACTGGGTCGTTTCTCGGCGTTTCGTCCGGACGGGTCTGCCGTGATCATTACCTCGGGCGCAACGGCTCATGTGCCCGGCGAGCCAGTACCCTGGCGATTCACCCGTACGGCTCTGCACCGCTCGCAGGCGTACGTCCTGTCCCCGATGCGTGAAGCGCATGAGATGAGAGGCGGTCCGGCGATGACCGAAGCCCCCGACCCCGAGGTCGTGGAGCTGGCGACCAAGATCTTCGATCTGGCCCGGCGCGGCCGGACGGAGGAGCTCGTGGCCTACGTCGACGCGGGCGTGCCGGCCGACCTCACCAACGACCGGGGCGACTCCCTCGTGATGCTCGCCGCGTACCACGGTCACGCCGAGGCGGTGCGCGCGCTGCTGGAGCGCGGCGCCGACGCCGACCGCGTCAACGACCGGGGCCAGACACCACTCGCGGGGGCGGTCTTCAAGGGGGAGGCCGAGGTGATCCGGGCCCTTCTCGAGGGAGGCGCGGACCCGTCCGCGGGCACCCCCTCGGCCGTCGACACGGCTCGGATGTTCGCCCGCACGGAACTGATCGAGCTGTTCGGCGAACACTGAGCGACACGCTCTGACCAGCGATGACACGGAAAACGGGGGAGGCGGTACAGGGTCGCCGAAATTTCGGTCGCGGTGGATGTGACCGCCGGGTCATCATGACGACGTGATTCACGGACGCGATGGCTGGGCAGGTGTTGCCGCACCGCGCGGGCCGTGATGCGGCCCGCACGGGCCACCGACGAGAGGCAGAGAGAAATGGTCTACAGCAAGCAGGAAACGGCGGGCGCCCCGACGTGTTGTCACGCGGCCAGGTAATGCAGGTCCCCGGTTGCGCCGACGCTTGATGTGAGGCTGTTTCCCATGTTCGATCCGGTCATAGCGCCCAGCGGTACGCTGCTCGGCCTGCTCCAGCGGGGTCGCGGCGACGGCACGCTGCACGCGCTCACCGCCCCGCGCTCCGAAGCGCTCGCGGCGCTGAACCACTGTGTGCTGCACGACCCGCGCCACGACTGGCAAGTGGAGAACCGCTCCCTCTACTACGCCCGCCTCTACCTCGATCTGCACGGCGAACTGGACGCGGTCGAGGCCCACCTCTTCGACCCCGAGGACGTCCTCGACACCGACGAGTCCCGTACCGGACTCGCCCTCGCGGTCCTCGGGCACCTCGCTTCCTACGGCAGGCGGGACGCCCTCGACCTGTTGCGCAGGTACGCCGCCCACGGCGCCAACTGGGCCTGGGCCCTGGACGAGCTGGCCCTCCGGGACGACGACGCGGGCCTGCGTGCCCTGGCGGCCCCGGTCCTCGCGCGGTTCGCCACCGACACCGAGGGCGAGGCGGAGCTCGCCGCCACCGTCCGCGACGCCTTCGAGCCACGGCCCTGGCGACTGTGGGCCGACGACCCCCGCGAGTCCGTCGCCGCGCGCGTGCGCGCCGCCCAGGAGGCCGGTTCCTTCGACCGCTGGCAGCGGCAGATGCGCCCCGCCGGGCCCCGTCCCGGCTGGAGCGTGCGGGCGGTGTTCGAGTGGGCGCAGCAAGGCGTCGAGCGCGGTGCCGCACTCCACGTCCCGGCCGCCCGCTGCCTCGCCGCCGTGGCGGGCCCCGAGGACCGGCCCGAGATCGTCCGGGCCGCCCGGGACGGCGCAGAGGGAGCCCGGTGCGCCGCCCTGCGCTACCTCGCCGACAGCGACGATCCCGACGCCCTCGTCCTGATCGAGGGCGCCGTGGCCACCGGCTCGACGGCCGTCGTGGAGGCCGCCGTCGACGCCTTCGAACGCATGCGCAGTTCCGCCGCCGTCGACCGGGCGCGCGGCTGGGCCCGCCGGCCCGACCCGCTCGGCGCCGCCGCCGCCCGTGTCCTCGCCTGCCGGGGCGGCGTCCGGGACCGTGAACCGGTCCTCACGGCGCTGCGGGAGGCGGTACGGGGCGAGGGCCCCGACGCGCCCACTCTGTGGACCCTCGTCGACGGCGCCGGACGCCTCGGCATCGCCTGCGCCGCCCCCGTGCTCCGCCACGTCTACCGTGAGACCGCCTCGTCCCACCTGCGGGGCCGCGCCGCCCGCGCCCTCGCCGCGACCGACCCCTCGTACGGCACCGGGTTCGCCGTCGAGTGCCTGTGGGACTGCGAGGAGTCCACCCGCGAGATCGCCGCCCGGCACGCCGAGACCGGGGACGCACGGGTCGTCGAGCGCCTGCGCCGGCTCGCCGCCGACCCGGCCGAGGAGGCCGAGGTGCAGACCGCCGTACGCAGTCGGATCGGTCCCGAGGAGTCCGCTGTGTGACCCCTCCCACGCGGGTGGTGTGAACGGCGGACGACCCGTGGGCCAGATGTGCGTGGACATCGTCCGACCCGCGCGGGTGAGGGAGGCAACGCTCACGGCGCGTTCCCCGCCAGGAAAGATCCACGTTGACGTGACCACGTCCGACGCGGCGACAACACCGGTATGCGTGTCGTCATCGTGACCGAGTCCTTCCCCCCCGATGTGAACGGCGTGGCCCACTGCGCGCTCCAGACCGCCCGATACCTCGTCGACCGCGGCCACGCCCCCCTCGTCGTCGCCCCCGTCGTCGCGGGCGACGATCCCGACGGCGGGGCGCCCTGCCCCGTCGTCCGCGTCCCCTCCCTTCCGCTGCCCGGCTACCCCCAGGTCCGCGTCGCCCTCCCCAGCAGGCGCCTGGCCGCCGCGATCGCCGAACACCGGGCCGACGTCGTCCATCTGGCCAGCCCCTTCGTCCTCGGCGTGCGCGGCATGGCGGCCGCCGCCCGTCTGGGCCTGCCCGCCGTCGCCGTCTACCAGACCGACCTCGCCGGATACGCCCGTACGTACATGGGCGCCGGTGAGGCGGTGGCCTGGCGGCGCATCCGCTCCGTGCACAAGGCCGCCGACCTCACCCTGGCCCCGTCCGGCGCCGCCCTGCGGGACCTGGAGGCGCACGGCGTGCCCCGGGTCCGGCTGTGGCCGCGCGGTGTGGACACCGTCCGCTTCCGGCCCGGCCTCCGCGACGAGGCACTGCGCCGCGCCCTCGCCCCGAACGGCGAGCTCGTCGTCGGCTACGTCGGGCGGCTCGCCCCGGAGAAGCGGGTCGAACTGCTGTCGGGGGTCTGCACGTTGCCCGGCGTGCGGGTCGTGGTCGCCGGTGACGGGCCCAGCCGGCCGGCGCTGGAGCAGGCGCTGCCCGGCGCGGCCTTCCTCGGCCGCCGCACGGGCGAGGACCTCGCGCGGATCTTCGCCTCGCTGGACGTCTTCGTGCACACCGGACCGTTCGAGACGTTCTGCCAGACCGTGCAGGAGGCGATGGCGAGCGGGGTGCCCGTGGTCGCGCCCGCGGTGGGAGGCCCGCTGGACCTGGTCGCGCACGGCCGCACCGGGCTGCTCGTCCCGCCGCGCGACGCCGCCGCCGTACGCGACGCGGTGTGCTCCATGGCCGCCGACCCCGCCCTGCGGGCCGCGTACGGCGCGGCCGGGCGCGCGGCGGTCGAGGGACGCACCTGGGCGGCCGTCGGCGACCGGCTCATCGGGTACTACGCCGATGTGCTCGCCGGACCCAGGACGGCGGTGGCGGCATGAACGGATCACTGCGGATCGTGCGGCTGGCGAACTTCGTGGCGCCCGCGTCCGGAGGACTGCGCACCGCGCTGCGGGAACTCGGCAGGGGCTACCTGAGGGCGGGGCACCGGCCCGTGCTCGTCGTCCCCGGTGAGCGGGAGAGCGACCACGAGACCGAGCAGGGGAGGGTGATCACCCTCCCCGGCCCGCTGCTGCCCGGTACCGGCGGCTACCGCGTCCTCGCCGACAGGCGCCGGATCGCCGACCTGCTCCAGGACCTGGCCCCCGACCGGCTCGAGGTGTCCGACCGCACGACCCTGCGCTGGACCGGCCGATGGGCCCGGCGGGCCCGCGTCCCGGCGGTCATGGTCTCCCACGAGACCGCAGACGGGGTGCTGCGTGCCTGGGGACTGCCGGAGCGGGCCGCCCGGCGCACCGCGGACGCCCTCAACATCCGTACCGCGCACACGTACGCGCGCGTGGTGTGCACCACCGAGTTCGCCGAGCGGGAGTTCGTGCGCATCGGGGCCCGCAACGTCGTACGGGCCCCGCTGGGCGTCGATCTGGCGGAACGACACCCCGCACTGCGCGACCCGGTACTGCGCGCCCGGTACGCGCGTCTGCCGGAGACGCTGCTGGTGATGTGCTCCAGGCTGTCCCCGGAGAAACGGCCGGGGACCGCGCTGGACGCGCTGGAGGCGATGCTGCGGCGCGGGCGGCGGACGGTGCTGGTCGTCGCCGGGGACGGCCCGCTGCGGGGACGGCTGGAACAGAGCGCGCGGCAGCGCGGGCTGCCGGTCGCCTTCCTGGGACACGTCCGCGACCGGAGGAGGCTGGGCGCGCTCCAGGCGTCCGCCGACGTGTGTCTGGCACCGGGGCCCGCCGAGACCTTCGGGCTCGCCGCGCTGGAGGCGTTGGCGTGCGGCACACCGGTGGTGGTGAGCGCGTCCTCGGCGCTTCCGGAGGTGATCGGCACGGCGGGCGCGGTCGCCGAGAACCGCGGGGACGCCTTCGCGGACGCCGTCGAGCTGCTGCTGGAGCGTGCGGAGCCTGACCGGCGCGAGGCGGCACGCGCACGTGCGGAGCGTTTCGGATGGGGGACGGCGGTGAGGGCGTTCCTCGCGGCGCACGACGCGCCGGTGACGGTGCCGGAGGCGGCGGGCGGGGCTGTTCCTCCGGTACGGTCGGCCGGGTCCCGGGGACTCTCGTGAGACCGCTGCGGTTCGTGGCCCTCGGGGACTCACTGACCGAGGGGGTCGGGGACCGGACCGGCGGCGGATGGCGCGGCTGGGCCGCACTGCTCGCGCCGTCGCTGGACGCCGGGCCCGTGCGGTTCACCAACCTCGCGGTGAGCGGGGCACAGACGCGCGACGTGCTCGAGCGGCAGTTGCCCGCCGCACTGGAGCTGCGGCCCGACCTCGTCTCCGTCCTCGTCGGCGTCAACGACACCCTGCGCCGCACCTTCGACATCCGTGACGTGGTGGCACGGCTGGACCGGGTCTACGCCGCCTGCACCGGCCAGGGCGCCGTGCTGCTGACCGCGTGCCTGCCCGACCCCGGCGGAATGCTGGGACTGCCGGGGGCGCTGGCCCGCCCGCTCGCCCGGCGGCAACGGGCGGTGAACACCGTGGTCCACGCCCTGTCCGACCGGTACGGCGCGGTGCACCTGCACGCCTGTGAGGGCGACTGGACCACCGACCGCGCGATGTGGAGCGCGGACCGGCTGCACCCCGGTGAGCCGGGGCACCGCCAGCTGGCCCTGCGCTTCCACGCGCTGCTGGCGGGACACGGTCTCGCGACCGGGCCCGCTCCGTCGTCCGAGCCGGACTCCCCGGCGCCCACCAGGTGGGCGAGCCTGTGGTGGCTGGCCACGGCCGGCACCGGCTGGGTGGCCCGCCGGTGCACCGACCTGCTGCCGCAACTGCTCTCCCTGGCCGTCGACGACATGCGCCACCACGCTCGGGGCACCGGCCTCCGTCTGGACCTGCGCACCTCCGCCGCCGTCTCGGCGGCCCTGGCCGCATGCTCGGCGGGGGAACAACGCCCCGACGCCGCCTAGGAGCGCCGACGGCGTACGGCGACGAAGCGGACCGGCGTGCCGGGGCGTGCCTGCGCGGCGGCCGGGAGGTCGACGGGGTGGACGACCGCGATCACCGGGTAGCCCCCGGTGGTCGGGTGGTCGGCCAGGAAGACCACCGGCGTGCCGTCGGGCGGCACCTGGACCGCGCCCAGCACCATGCCCTCGCTGGGGAGTTCGTCCCGTCGGACCCGCTCCAGGGCCGGCCCGGCCGTGCGCAGTCCGATGCGGTTGCTCGCCGGCGACACGTGGTACGCGCGGGACGTGAGGAGCCGTACGGCGCCCGGGACGAACCAGTCGTCGCGCGGGCCCGGCGTCACCCGCAGCACGAGCTCGTCCGGGGGCGCCGGCTGCGGGACGACGTCCACGCGTGCGTGGCCCTCCCGCGCAGGCCCGAGGGGGAGCACGGTGCGGTCCGTGAGGGGGGCCGGGCCGAGACCGGAGAGCAGGTCCGTGGAACGGCTGCCGAGCACCGGTTCGACGGCGATCCCCCCGGAGACGGCCACGTAGGAGCGTACGCCGCGGACCGCCGCGCCGACGTCCAGCACGGACCCGGCACGCACGCGTACCGGCGCCCCCCAGGCGGCCGGCCGGCCGTCCACGGCGACCGGGCAGGGCGCCCCGGTGACCGCCGCGGTGACCGTCGAACGGGGCCGCAGGGAGCAGCCGTCGAGAGTCGTCTCCAGGACGGCCGCCTCCGGCGGGTTGCCGGCCAGTCGGTTGGCGAGCGCCGCCGCGGGCCCGTCCAGCGCCCCGGAGCGGGGCACTCCGAGGTGGGCGTGCCCCGGGCGGCCCCGGTCCTGCACGGTGGTGAGGGCTCCCGCGCGTACGACGGTGAGCGTACGGTCCGTCATGCCGCCGGTCCCGTCACGGTCACCGGGACGAAGCGCACCCGCGTGCCGGGGGAGAGCAACGCCGCGGGCACGCGCGTGTGGTCCCACAGCACGAGGTCGGTCGTACCGATCAGCTGCCAGCCGCCCGGCGAGGACCGCGGGTACACGCCGGTGTAGGGCCCCGCCAGCGCCACCGAGCCGGCCGGGACGGCGGTGCGCGGAGTGGACCGGCGGGGCACGTCGTAGCGCGCGGGCAGACCGGTGAGGTAGCCGAAGCCGGGCGCGAATCCGCAGAAGGCGACGCGGAACTCGGTGCCCGCGTGGACACGGACCGCCTCCCGCGCGCAGACGCCCCAGTGCGCGGCGACGTCCGCGAGGTCCGGACCGTCGTAGCGCACCGGGATCTCGACCGTCTCCCGCGTGCGCGGGGGTACGGGCGGCAGCTCGAGGGAGGTCAGCTCGGCGGCCAGCCGGGACGGATCGGACAGGCCGTCGAGCAGCACCGTGCGCGCCGCCGGGACGATCTCGCCGACCGGCAGCGAGCCCTCCGCGCGGCGCCGCAGCAGCTCCGCGTGGAGGGCCTGGGCCTCGTCGCCCGAGGAGACCTCGACGAGCAGGGCGTCCACGCCGACGGGCAGCACTCTCATACGAAGGCCTCCACCCGGATCCCGGACGCCTCCAGCGCGTCACGCACCCGTCGCGCCAGGCCCACCGCGTCGGGCGTGTCACCGTGCAGGCACAGGGAACGCGCCCGTACCTCGATGCGCCGTCCCGAGTGGGCTTCGACCTCCCCGTGGCGGGCCAGGTCCACCGAGCGGGCCACCACCGACTCCGGGTCGGTGACCACGGCGCCCTCCTGACGGCGTGGCACCAGCGCGCCCCCGTCGGTGTACGCCCGGTCGGCGAACGCCTCCGTGACCACCGGCAGGCCCGCCCTTCCGGCCAGTTCCAGCAGCCGGGAGCCGGGCAGGCCCAGCACGGGCAGCGTGGCGTCCGCCAGGAGCACCCCGTCGACGACCGCGCCGGCCTGCTCCTCGTCGCGCACCACCCGGTTGTACAGCGCCCCGTGCGGTTTGACGTACGCCACGCGGGAGCCCGCCGCGCGGGCGAACACCTCCAGGGCGCCGATCTGGTAGGCGACCTCGGCCGCCAGTTCGGCGGGTGGCACGTCCATCGCGCGCCGCCCGAACCCGGCCAGGTCCCGGTAGGAGACCTGGGCGCCGATCCGCACCCCGCGCCCGGCCGCGAGCTCGCACACCCGGCGCATGGTGGACGCGTCCCCGGCGTGGAAACCGCACGCCACGTTGGCGCTGGTCACCACGGACAGCAGCCGCTCGTCGTCGGTGAGCTGCCAGCGGCCGAACCCCTCGCCGAGGTCGGCGTTCAGATCGATCGAGGTCATGGGTCCTTCGTCTCTCCTGTCTCGTGTCGCACAGGGCGGTCAGGCCACGCGGAACTGCTCGTCTCGGGCGTCGCCGAGGAACATCTGCCCCGGTGCGTGCGTGGGGGCGAACTGCGGACGGGAGGCCGTGACCGCGGCCTGCGGGGTCACCCCGCAGGCCCGGAACACCGGGATGTCGCCCGGCTCTAGGTCCACCGGGTCGTCGAAGTCCGGGCGGCCGAGGTCGTCGACGCCCAGCCCGGAGGGGGCGCCGCGGTGCACGGGTCCGCCGTGCACCGCCGGCAGCAGGCTGCTCTTCCGGATCGCCGCGGAGAGGTGCTTTGGCGGCACCGGCCGCATGGACACCACCATCGGCCCGCGCAGCCGCCCCGCCGGACGGCACTGCCGGCTCGTCACGTACATGGGAACGTTGCGGACCTGCTCGACGTGCCGGACCGGAACGTCCGCCGCCGTCAGCGCCCACTCGAACGTGAAGCTGCGGCCGATCAGGAACGACACCGGATCACCGCGCCGGTGCGCCCGCACGTCCGTCGGCTCGTCCACCGGCTCGCCGTGCTCCCGCACGCGGTAGCGCGGCAGATCGGTGCGCAGGTCCGCGTCCGCGGCGAGGACGGTGGTCGTGGATCCGGCGTCGGTGACGTCCAGGACCGGACAGGGCCTGGGGCCGCGTCGGCAGAACAGCAGCATGTCGTACGCCCAGTCGGCGGGCACCGAGATCAGATCGGCCTGTGTGTGCCCCGCGGCCACACCGGCCGTGGGACCCGTCAGGCCCTCCCGGAAGCGGGAGCGCGCCGCACGGGGGCTCCACGCACGCGCGTGCTCGTCGGCCGGTGCCACGGGGCGGTCGTCCGCGACGGTCGGCACAGGGCCGTCGGTGTGGGGCATCACTCCAGTTCCTTCCCGCGCGTCTTCGGCAGCCCCGGCAGAGCCGGCGCCGCGATGCCGTAGCCGATCGCGCCGAGGACCAGCGCCCCGCCCACGCCCCAGCCGTCGGCGAGGAAGCCGACCGCGGTGGGGAAGAAGGGCTGCTTCCCGCCCGGCACGCGGCTGTCGGAGGACAGTACCGGCGGCGCGCTCGGCGTCTTCCGCAACACGCTGCGCGGGGCGTTCCGACTGCTCGCGCACGAACGGCTGCTCGTCCACGAACTGAACCGGGGCGTGTTCGTCCGGGTGCTGACCGTCGAGGACGTCTACCGCATCCGCCGGCTCGTCGAGTGCGCCGTCGCGCGCGGGCCCGGTGACCCGCCCTACGTGCTCGACGCGCTCGCCGAGGCGGTGGAGCAGGGGCGCACGGCGGCGCGCGAAGGCGACTGGAAAGGCGTGGGTACGGCCAATACCCGCTTCCACCGGGAACTGGTGGCGCTCGCCGCCGGCGAGCGCACGGACGAGCTGATGCGCGGTGTCTTCGCCGAACTGCGGCCCGCCTTCCACGTCGTGGACGAGCCGCAGCGGCTGCACGAACCGTACATCGCCCGCAATCCCGGGATTCTCCAGGCCTTGCGGGACGGGAACCGGGACAAGGCCGAGGTGCTGCTGGCGGCCTGCCTCGAGGGCTCGCTGGAACGGGTCGCCGAGGTGTACCGGCGGCGCGTCGGCGAGGACGGCCAGGACGGTCGGCCGACGGTGTGACGACCGTCGCGCCGGGACACAACCCGGTCGTTTGGGCTGTTGTCAGACCGAGGACCTAGTCTGTGCACCGTGACTTCGCCTGCATCGACGGACAGCGTTCCGCCCCAGCTCGGCGCGGGACCGCGGCCGGCACCGGGCCCGGCCGCCGACGAAGGGCTGGCGCGGCGGCTGCGCGCGCTCGCGTGCACCGCGCCGCTGCACGACCTCGACGCACGCAAGGCCAACCTCGCCGGCGAGTACTCGGTGTACGGCATGGCGGAGATCGCCCTCGCGGGCATCGACCTCGTCACCCTGAACATGGACTTCGACACGGGCGCGGACCACGACCAGATAGTCGCCCGGCTCCTCCCGCGCATCGCCGCCCAGGCCCCGGGCCGCCCCGCCGCCGAGCACGAGCGGGTGGCCCGCTGGGTCCTGGAGAACCTGATCAACGTCGGCAGCGTCGACCGGGGCTTCCGCGCGGTGTACGGCGTGTTCGGGGCGGACGGCACCTACGTGCGCCGTGACTACGACTTCAAGCTGATCGAGGAGGTCCCCGGCCCCGGTGGCACGGTGTACCTGCGGACCACCGACGAGGCGGTCAACGTCCTGGTCGGCGCCCTGGACACCGACGTCACCAGCGCGCAGATCGCCGCCGAGGTCAAGCTGGAGGTGCTGATCAGCCGCGGCAGGCTCGCCGACGCACAGCTCGCCGCCGAGCAGGCCCGCTACCGGACCGTGCAGTACTCCGAGACCCTGCGCCGGGCCCTGGACGCCACCCGCCGCAACGTCCGCGCGGTGGACTGGCTGAGCGCCGTGCCCGACATGATCGCCGAGGCCCTCGACCACGTGGCGGACCGCTACCGCCACGAGAACGCGATCCTCACCAACATCCGCAAGGCCCGTGACGAGTCCGAGGACCCCGAGCACAAGCGCCGGGCGGCCGAGCTGGTGGACATCGTCAAGGACTGCATCCGGCGCCACACCCAGCTGCAGTCCCGGCTGCTGGAGGCCGGCCCGCTGTTCCGCGCCGAACAGGACCGGCAGGCCTTCGCCACCCCCGCGTCGGCCTCGGGCACCGATCTCTACGGTCACCTCCTCGCGCCCCTGCTGCCGCTGCCCGTGGAGCGGGCGGCCCGGGTCACCGACGCCTTCTTCGCCCACGGCACCGGACTGCGCACCACGGTCTCCGTCCGGGTCGCCGACCTCGTCGGGATCCTGCTGACACCACCCGTGGAGCGGGAACACCTCGGCGCCGAGATGCCCGAGCCCGACCTGATCGCCACGCCCGACGACAGCCGTTTCAGCGAGGAGCAGCTGGCGGCCGCCACGGAGCTGCTGGACCTGCCGGCCGACGCACCGCGCCGGCTGTCCGGACTGCTCGCCGACGCCCGCCGACGGGACCCCGAACTGCCCTATCTGGTCGCCCTGCTGGCCATCCACGCCGCGAGTCCTCCGGTCGGCACCGCCTACCGCCAGGGCGAAAGGAAGCTGCTGTTCGCCGTGGACGACGGAACGGACCTCGACGATCCCGAGTTCGGCGGTGCCGACCTCATCGTCGGCACCGCCCTGCTGGACGCGGCGGGGATGGCCGCCGACCGGTCGGAGGCGGCATGACGGGGGAAGCAGTCCGCACCGAGGTGTCCCAGAGCAAGGAGTCCCGACCGTGACCGAGCACGTCGAGTGGAGCGAGCCGGAGGCCGTGGCCGCACCGGCGAGCGCCGCCGTCACCCCCGCCGACGCCGCCGACGCCGCGCGGCTCGTCGCCTTCGGCCTCCAGCCCAAGCTCCAGCCCGCCCGGGACCAGGAGTACGCCGACCTGCTGCGCCGCTACCGCGAGGACCCGCCGTTCGCACGGCTCGCCGACGCCGTGGCCACCGGCCTCGGACTGATCGTGCTGGAGGTGTCCCCGCGCGCCGGCATGGCGGTCACTGCCGCCGAGGACTCCGTCTTCGCCGTCCGCATGGGCGACTACGCGCGTCGCACCTCCGCCGACGGCGGCGACCGGTTCCTGCACGGGCTCGCCCACCTCGCCGTCGCCACCATGGCCTTCCCGCGCCCCGAGGACCTCGCCGACGACGGCTACATCGGGCGCGTCACGGTCAACGGCGTCGACGCCTTCGTCCGCCAGGCCTGCCACCGGCTGGAGGAGCGGGCCGCGCAGCAGGGCGAGAACACCGACCCGGCCAGTGACGCCCCCGGTCTGGAGGCCGCCTGGCGGATCTGGGCCAGACGCAGCTCGACCGGCGCCACCAAGGACGCACGCCGGCTCCCGGGATCGACCACCGGCATCGTCGCCAAGGCCGTCGGCTTCCTCACCGACTCCGGCTTCCTGCAGCGCACCGGCGACGACAACGGCGGCACGTACCGCACCACCGCCCGCTACCAGCTCCAGGTCCGTGACATGGCGGGCGGCGCCGCCATGGCCGAACTCCTGGAACTGGGCGTCGTCCCGGTCACCGACGGCACGCCCACCCTGCTGCCGCCCGAGGACGGCGACGACCTGGAACCGGTCGCCGACGCCGGCCTGCCGTTCCACTCCGCCTGAACCCCGCCTCACGAAGCCTCACGAGAGTCCGCCATGTACGAGCTGTCCCGGGTCCGCCTCTACTCCATCGGACCGGCCGGTGCACGCTACGCCGACACCGTGCTCGACCTGCGCGGTGTCGGCGGGGTCGTGCCGGACCCCGCGCCGACGCAGGCGGAGTTCTTCGAGGAGGAGCCCGTCGGCCCGCCGCGCCGGCCCGCCCCCGCCGGGGTGCTCTTCCTGGAGAACGGCGGCGGCAAGTCGGTCCTGCTGAAGCTGATCTTTTCCGTGATGCTCCCGGGCCACCGCAACACCCTCGGCGGCGCCAGCTCCGGTGTGCTGCGCAAGTTCCTGCTCGCCGACGACTGCGGCCACGTGGCGCTGGAGTGGCAGCACGTGCAGACCGGCGAGTGCGTGGTCGTCGGCAAGGTCAGCGAGTGGCGGGGCCGTCAGGTGTCCAACGACCCGAGGAAGTTCGCCGAGGCCTGGTACTCCTTCCGGCCCGGCCCCGGTCTCGGTCTGGACAGCCTCCCCGTCGCCGAGTCCACGGCCGTACGGCCGCCCGCCGAGGGCCAGTCGGGCGCGCGGGGACGGCGTCGCACCATGAAGGGCTTCCGGGACGCCTTCATGGAGGCCGGCAAGAACTACCCGCACCTGGAAGCACACTGGGAGGAGACCCACGAGCGCTGGACCGAACACCTCGGCGATCTGGGGCTCGATCCCGAACTCTTCCGCTACCAGCGGGAGATGAACGCCGACGAGGGCGAGGCCGCCGGCCTCTTCGCGGTCAAGAAGGACTCCGACTTCACCGACCTGCTGCTGCGCGCCGTCACCGACACCCGGGACACCGACGGACTCGCCGACCTGGTCAGCGGGTTCGGCAACAAGCTGGGCCGGCGCGCCGAGCTGATCGCCGAACGGGACTTCACCGCCGGGTCCGTCGACCTGCTGGGCCGGATCGTCGAGGCCGCCGAGGCCCGCACCCGCGCGCGGGAGGTCCACACCGCCGCCGAGCGCCGCACCCGCACTCTGGCCCGCAGGCTCTCCGCGCGCGGCGCCCGGGAACGGGTCCGCGCGGCCGACCTGGCCGGGCGGGTCACCGCCGCCGCGTACGCCGTCACCCACGCCGAGTCGGCACGCGAGCACAGTGCACTGATCTCCGCCGAACTCGCCTACCGGCACGCCTCCCTGGCGCTCGCCGCCGCCGAGAAGGCCGCCGCCGCCCAGAAACGGGAACTCGCCGACGCGCGCACCCTGTACTCGGCCTGGCAGGCCGCCGAGGCCGTGCTGCGGCACCGCGCCGCCGCCGACCGCGTCGTCCGTGTCTCCGCCGCGATCCAGGAGGCCGAGCGGGATGCGGCCCCCGCGCTGGCCGCGCGCGCCGAGGCAGCCGTCGACCTGGTGCGCGCCCTGCACGCGGCCGCGCAGAACGCCGAGGACCTCGCCAACGAGGAGGAGGAGCGGTCCGCCGCCCTCCAGGAGGTCAGCGACGGCGCCTACCGCGACTCCACCGTCGCAGCCACCGAGGCGCAGCGGGCCCGCAGCGAGGTCGGGCACCTGCGGCAGCGGCTCACCGAGGTGGAGCAGGAGACCGCCGAGGCCGTGCGGGCCGGCTGGCTCGACGACAGCGCCCCGGACGCCGATCCCGCCAGGGCCGCCCTCGCGGCCAGTGACGCCGAGAAGACGGCGGTCGCCGCCTGGGAAACCGCCCGAGAGGCGGCCCGCCGGGCCACCGACCACGCGCGGGAGGCGGCCGCCGCCGAGAGTCGCGCGGAACTCACCGCGGCCCGCGCGGCGGACGCGGCCACGGCGGCCGAGCGCGCCCATGAGGGCGAGCGCCGCACGGCCGAGGCCCTCGCCGCCGAACAGCGGCTGACGGAACTGCTGAGCCTTCCGGGAGCCCCCGGCGGGCGGCGGACCGGTGTGCCGGACCGGCGCGCGGACGCCGACCGGGCGACGGGGCGTTCCGACGCCGGTCCTCCCCTCGACGAGGGTGCCCTGACCGCCGAGGAGCTCGACCGCTTCGCCGACGAACTGCGGGAACTGCTCGACGACGCCGTCTCCTTCGCCGAGCGGCAGCTGTTCGACCTGCGGACCGCCGCCGCGGACGACGCCCGCATCCTCGGCGCCCTCGGCGACGGCGGGCTGCTGCCGCCCGGCCCGGACGTGCTGGCGACGGTCGAATTCCTCGGCGAGCACGGCATCCCGGCGCTCCCGGGGTGGCGCTACCTCGCCCAGGCCGTCGACCCGGCGGACCACGCGCGCGTGCTGGCCGCCCGCCCCGAGCTGGTCGACGGCGTCGTCATCACCGACCCGGACTCCCACCTCCGCGCCCGCGAGGCACTGAGCGACGCCGCCCTGCTGCCCCGGTCCGCCGTCGCCGTCGGCACCGCCGCCGCCCTGCTCGCCCCCACCCCCGCGCCGGACGCGGACACCGGGGAAGTCTTCCTCGTACCGCCGAACCCGGCCATGCACGACGAGCACGCCGCCGACGAGGAACGGCAGGCGCTGCGCGCCCGGGCGACCGAGCGGGACGAGGAGATCCGCGCCCTCGCCGCCCGGCTCGCCAAGGACCGCGAACTGCTCGCGCGGCTCGCCTCCTGGCGCACCGGCTGTCCCGCCGGGCGGCTCACCGAACTGGCCGGTGCGGCCCACCAGGCGCGGGCGTTCGCCGAGGAGTCCGAGGCGGAGCTGGCCGAGGCGCGCACCGTGAGGGCGGAGGCCGAGGAGGCCGCCGCCGAGGCCGTCGGCGTCCGTGACGAACGGCAGGAGGCCGCACAGAAGGCCCGGCGCGCGGCCGACGCCCTCGCCGGACTCGCCTTCCGGTTGCGCGAACGGGCCGGCTGGCAGGCCAGACTGCGTGAACTCGCCGACGACGCGGCCGAGGCGGAGGCCCGTGCCCAGGCCTGCCTGGAACGGGCGCGCGCCGCCGACGAGGACCGGCGCGGCGCCCAGCGAGCAGCCGACGACGCCCGGCGCACCGCACGTGCGCTGCGCGCCGAGCGTTCCGAGATCGCGGGCGCCCCCGACGACGTCCCCGAGGACGGCACCGGAGCACCGCAGTCGTCCCTGCCCGCCCTGCGCGAGGCCTACCGCGCCGCGTCCCAGGTGTATGAGAAAGTCGGTGTCGACGCCGATCTGCGCGCCGAACAGGCCCGCGCGGAGAGCGACGAGAGCGCCGCCCGAGCCGAACTGGACCGGCTCAGCAACAAGGTCCGCACCCGCGCCGAGCAGCTGCTCCAGTCGCCCGACGGCTCCGACGGGCCCAGTCGGCAGGCCGCCTCCGCCCGGGCCGAGGAACTGGTACAGCTCCTGGAGACCCGCATGTCCGGCGCGAGCGAGCAGCTCGGACGGCTGCGCGGCGAGGCCGAACGACTCGCGCCCGAGGACGGCGAGGCCCACACCGAACTCCCCGAGGAACTGGTGCCGCGCGACGCCGAGCACGCACAGGCCCTCCTGCGCACCGCCGCCACCGAACTCGCCTCCCGCAGCGAGGCCTTGAGCCAGGCCCGGGAGGCCCACGCCGAGCTCCTCGACGCGCATCGCGCGGCCGAGGACGCGGCCGGCGGATTCGACGAGATCGCCGCCATGCTCCGCGACCTGCTGCGCGAGCACGCACCCGAGGAGGAGCAGGAGCAGCCCGATGCCTACCCGGGCGGTCTGGACGAGGCCCGGCAGTCCGCCGCCGAGTCCCGACGCTCGCTGCGGGGCTGCGCCGCCGACCTGTCCGCCGCCGAGTCCGCCGTGCGCGAGGCGAGCGACATACTCGTCAGGCACGCCAACTCCACGCGCTACGAACAGGTCCGCACCCCCGCGCGCCAGCAGATCCGCGAACTGCCCGCCTCCGCGCTGCCCGAGCACGCCCGGAAGTGGGCGGACGCCTTCGCACCCCGGCTGCGGGTCCTCACCGACGAGCTGGAGCAGCTGGAGCGCAACCGCGACTCGATCGTGGACCGGCTGCGGGGTCTGGTCGAGTCCTCCCTCGCCACCCTCCGCTCCGCCCAGCGGCTGTCCCGGCTGCCGGAAGGCCTCGGCGAGTGGTCGGGACAGGAGTTCCTGCGCATCCGCTTCGAGGAGCCCGACCAGGCCACCCTCACCGAGAGGCTCGGCGAGGTCGTCGACGAGGCGACCCGGGCGGCCGTCAGGAAGAACTCCGACATGCGACGCGACGGCATGTCCCTGCTGCTGCGCGGGGTCGCCGCCGCCCTCCAGCCGAAGGGCGTCGCCGTCGAGATCCTCAAGCCCGACGCGGTACTGCGGGCCGAACGCGTACCGGTCGGTCAGATGGGGGACGTGTTCTCCGGCGGTCAGCTGCTCACCGCGGCCATCGCCCTGTACTGCACGATGGCCGCGCTGCGCTCCAACGACCGCGGTCGGGACAAGCACCGCCACGCCGGCACGTTGTTCCTGGACAACCCCATCGGCCGCGCCAACGCCACCTACCTCCTGGAGCTCCAGCGCGCGGTCGCCGACGCGCTCGGCGTCCAGCTCCTGTACACCACCGGTCTGTTCGATACGACGGCTCTCGCGGAGTTCCCGCTGGTCATCCGGCTGCGGAACGACGCCGACCTGCGGGCCGGCCTGAAGTACATCAGCGTGGAGGAACACCTCCGGCCGGGACTTCCCCAGCAGGATCCGGCCGAGGAGGCGCACAGCGAGATCACGGCGACCCGCATGTTCAAGCGGCCCGCGACAGCGATCGGCTGATCGGGCGTCCCTCCCGGGCGCGGCTCAGAAGCCGTAGCCCATGCGCCGGGACAGCTCGGCCGCCGCCGTCGCCGTCCGGCTGCCCAACTCGGGCAGCCGGTCCGCACGCAGCCGGTACACCGGCCCCGAGACGCTGATCGCCGCGATCACGGTGCCGTCGTGCGAGCGGACCGGCGCGGCGACGGCCGCGAGCCCCAGCTCCAGTTCCTCGAGCGTGGCGGCGTATCCGTGCTCGACCGCCGTCTCCAGCTCATCACGCAGCTCCTGCGCCGTGGTGATCGTCCGCTCCGTGAACCGGCGCAGCGGACGCGCGAGGTGACCTTCACGAACGGCGGGCGGCAGGTGGGCCAGGAACACCTTGCCTCCGGCGGTGGCGTGCAGCGGGGTACGTCTGCCGAGCCAGTTCTGCGCGGTGACCGACGCCGTGCCCCGGGCCTGCATGATGTTGACGGCGGCGTCGTCGTCCAGCACCGCTATGTTCACCGTCTCGCCGAGCTCGTCGGCGAGCTCCCGGCACACCGGGACGCTCTCCTGCGAGATGTCCAGCCGCACGGCGGCCGCCCCCGCGAGGCGCAGCACACCGGCGCCCAGGTGGTACTTGCCGCGGTCCTTCGTCCGGGACACCAGCCCGCGGTTCTCCAGGACACCGAGCAGCCGGGAGGCCGTGGACTTGTGCACGCCCAGTTCGCCGGCGATCTCCGTGACACCCGCCTCGCCGTGCCGCGCCAGAGTCTCCAGCACGCTCACCGCACGGTCCACCGACCGCACGGCATGCGTCGTGCCCCTCCCGTGCTCCCCGGGCTGTTTCCGCTCGCCGGTCATGGCTAGGCTCTCATCATCTGTCGGCCCGGTGCGGGCCGGCAGATGGCAGCCCTCGCCATGACGGTCACCCACCCGGGAAACTGTTGCGCGCAGCGCCTGCGGGCGCGACATACGCAACCCCAGCCTACCGAGAGCCTGTGTGTGCCGCTGGAAGCGCCGTCAGGGGTGCGACAGCTGCCCGGCTCCGCCCCGGCGGCGTATTCGAGCCTGCGCCCGCTGGGCGGACCGCTGCTGACGGCGGGCGCGCCGCCGCTCACGCCGCAGGGCCCGCGCGGTGCTGCTGGGCGCGGACACCACGCCGTTGCGCTGATTCCAGACCTGGCGGGTCACCCAGACGTCCAGGACTCCCCAGGTCGCCAGGATCGTACTGACGACACTGCTGATGACCATGGGGAAAGCCAGCCAGGACCCGGCCAGCGTGCACAGGAAGGCCACCATGGCCTGAATCAGCGTCACCGCGATGATGAGCACCGCCCGCACGGCCGCCGTCCGTACCGGGTCCGGCAACCGGCGCCGTCGAGCCGGCTCCTCGATCCACAGCGGCCGGTAGGAGGCCTTCCCGGCGAGCCCGTCGGGTTCGCCGGTGCTCCCTCCGGTCCTTCGCGCCGCAGCGCC
Organism: Streptomyces pimonensis; assembly: GCF_041380215.1. Lineage (NCBI taxonomy): Bacteria > Bacillati > Actinomycetota > Actinomycetes > Kitasatosporales > Streptomycetaceae > Streptomyces > Streptomyces pimonensis. The sequence goes on along the minus strand of NZ_JAHWZY010000021.1, from coordinate 14,289 downwards.
GTCGCGATCCCCGCGTGCGGTCGCCGCGGCGTCACCTCCGCCGGCCGTCCCGTGCCGGGACGCGGCCGCACCGGACCCGGGCGCCCCGGCACCCGACCGCGTCCTCACCTGCGCCGCCGCGCCCTCCTCGGGCGCCTCGCGCCGCTCCGCCGTGCCCATCAACGTGTCACTCCCCACCGCCAGCAGACCGCTCACTCGTGTCCGAAGACCCGGTTCTCCAGTGGCTGCCCGGCCTGCGCTGTTCTACGCCGCCCGGGTGCGGGACACGGCTCCTGTGGCCGATTCCGCCCCCATTTCCCACAGAGAAGGACGAACGGCGCGTCACGAAGATTCCCGTCCGGAAAAGAAATCGGCCAAAGATCCTCGTACGTCCGGGAGATCGGTCCGAGGAACGCACCTCTGATTTCGGGACGTGATCTCCCGCAATGCCCCGGCAACTCGTCGCCTCCCGCCCTCGGCGCTGAACTGCAGCTTCCGGACGGCTCTTAGAGTTCATACCGGCGCGGTAGTAGGCTCGCGCCGTTTGTTGACGCACATGCGCACCCCCGGCCGTTCGGGGGCCGAGCTGGGGGAGGCCATGCGCTTTCGCGGGAAGTCCATCCGCCGGAAGATCGTGGCGCTGCTTCTCGTGCCGCTGTTGTCCCTGACGACGATCTGGGCCTTCACCACGGTGCTCACGGGCCGTGAGGCAAGCCATCTGTTCGACGTGTCGTCGGTGATGGAGGAGGTCGGCTACCCCGTCGAGGACGCCGTCCGCGTCCTCCAGCAGGAGCGTCGGCAGACCCTCGTCTATCTCGCCGACCCCCGCGCCTCCGACGGCCTCGCCGCACTGAGGCGCAGTCGCTCCGCCACCGACGCCGCCGTCGCCGACGTCCGCAGGAGGGCGGCGAACGTCGACGTGCGCGAGGCCATGCACGGGGACTCCGGCGAACTGGGGGCCGTACTGGACTCCTTCGAGGGCATCGAGTCCCTGCGCCGCAGCGTCGAGGACGGTGCCGTCGACCGCTCCCAGGCCCTCGACCTCTACAACAGGCTGGTCGACCCGTGTTACACCCTGCTGGCCAATCTGCACGTGGTCGACGACGTCGAGCTCGACAAGCAGTACCGCGCACTTGTGGGTCTCGCCCGCGCCCGTGAACTGCTCTCCCGCGAGGACGCCCTGCTCGGCTCCGCGCTGATCGTCGGCAAGCTGTCCCGTGCCGAAGCGCGGGAGATCTCGGACCTCATGGCCCAGCGCACCCTGATGTACGACGTCGGCCTGCCGCAGCTGCCCGCGTCCGAGCGCGACCGTTACGAGGCCTTCTGGAAGAACGCCGTGTCCGCCCCACTGCGCGTGGGCGAGGAAGCAGCCGTCTCCTCCGGTCCCGGGGCCCCCCGCGGGATCACGGCCAAGAGCTGGGACGTCGCCGCCGGCGAGGTGCTCTCCGAACTCGGCGCCCTCAACGACCGGGCCGCCGACCGCTACCAGGACCGCGTCCGCCCCGTCGCCATGGGCGTCATCACCCAGGCCGTCGTCGCCGGTGTCCTCGGACTGGTCGCCCTCCTGGTGTCCCTCGTCCTCTCCGTACGCGTGGGCCGCGGACTCGTGCGGGACCTCCGGCAGCTGCGCCTGGAGGCCCACGAGGCGTCCGGCGTGCGGCTGCCCGGCGTGATGCGCCGCCTCTCGGCGGGCGAACAGATCGACGTCGAGACCGAGGTTCCGCGCCTGGAGTACGACAAGAACGAGATGGGGGAGGTCGGCCAGGCCCTCAACACCCTCCAGCGCGCCGCCGTGGAGGCCGCCGTCAAACAGGCCGAACTGCGCGCCGGTGTCTCCGAGGTGTTCGTCAACCTCGCTCGTCGCAGCCAGGTCCTGCTGCACAAGCAGCTCACCCTGCTGGACACCATGGAACGCAGGACCGAGGACGCCGAGGAACTCGCCGACCTGTTCCGGCTGGACCACCTCACCACCCGCATGCGCCGGCACGCCGAGGGCCTGGTGATCCTCTCCGGCGCCGCGCCCTCCCGGCAGTGGCGCAAGCCCGTCCAGCTCATGGACGTCGTACGAGCCTCCGTCGCCGAGGTCGAGGACTACGAACGCATCGAGGTCCGGCGGCTGCCGCGGGTCGCCGTCACCGGCCCGGCCGTCGCCGACCTCACCCACCTCGTGGCCGAACTGCTGGAGAACGCCACGGTGTTCTCCCCGCCGCACACCGCCGTTCAGGTCCACGGCGAACGTGTGGCCAACGGTTTCATCCTGGAAATCCACGACCGCGGGCTCGGCATGGCGGCCGACGCCCTTCTGGACGCCAACCTCAGGCTCGCCGAGACCCCCGAGTTCGCGCTCTCCGACACCGACCGGCTCGGACTCTTCGTGGTCAGCCGTCTCGCCCGGCGCCAGAACGTCCGGGTCTCCCTGCAGCCCTCCCCGTACGGCGGCACCACAGCGGTCGTCCTCATCCCCGACGCACTGCTGACGGACGACGTTCCGGACACCAACGGCGTCGGCTTCCGCCTCGACCGCCCCCAGCGCACCAAGGACCGCGAACCGGAGGAGAGCCGCCGCGCCGCACTCTCCCAGGTGCCCGTGCAGCTGTCCCGGCTCCCCGCCTCGCCGCTGGACGGACCGGTCGAACTGGAAGCCCCCGTCGACCTGGACGCGCTCGACGACCTCCCCGGCGTCCTGGACGACGAGGACAGCCGACGCGGCGGCCTCCTCAGCTCCCGCACCGGTACCCAGGAGGAGCGGTCCGGCCGCGGGCACCATCAGCAGGCCCCCCACACGCAGGAGGGCACGGACCCGGCCGGGGAGGACCGAAGCACACCGGCCCCGCCGGCCCCCAGGGGAGCACCCAAGCTGGTCAGCTCCCATGGACGCCCGGTCCGCGAGGCGCGTGCCCGTGCGGAGCGCGCGGACGGGGAGGGCACCCCCGCCGCGTCGACCCGGCCCGAGCCGGAGGAGGCCTCCTCGCTGCCTGCCCGCCGCCGTGGTGAGGACTCCGCAGGACGCCGGGGTCCCGGCCGTCCGGGTTCGGGGGCCCCGTCCCCGCTGCCCGCACGCCGCCGCACCGAACGGTTCCCCTCCGACGCCGAGCGTGAACGACCGGGCGCGGACTCGCTGCCTCCGCTGCCCGCCCGCCGACGGGGCTCCGGCCCCTTGCGGCCCAGGACCGGAACCGGGGACCGGAACGACACCCCGGCGCCCTCCGGCCCCGTGCGCGATGACCGGCCGGAGCCCCCTGTCGGCCTTCCCCGGCGCACCGGCCCCGCCGTCGCGGCGAACGGCTTCGACGACTCCTCGCCGGCCGGGGGCGGCACGGACACCGGCACCGCGCACCCCGGCGGCGGACCGCTGCCCCGGCGCGTACGGCAGGCCAGCCTCGCCCCACAGCTCAAGCACAGTGCCGAACGGAGGAACGAGGACAGGGCTCGGCCCGTTGAACGGGATGCCGACGAAGTCCGCAGCCGCATGACCTCGCTCCAGCGCGGCTGGCAGCGCGGTCGCGAGGAGAACGCCGCCGACGACGACGAAACCGGCAGCGGCACGGCACCACGACGAACGACAGAGGGGGACGGTCGATGACCGCACCGAGGGCCACCGGCCACACCACGACAGACAAGGCGGAGCTGAACTGGCTCCTCGACGACCTGGTGGACCGCGTCGCCAGCGTCCGCAAGGCGATCGTGCTCTCCGGCGACGGCCTGCCCACGGGGGCGTCGAAGGACCTCACCCGGGAGGACAGCGAGCATCTGGCCGCCGTCGCCTCCGGCTTCCACAGCCTCGCCAAGGGCGTGGGACGCCACTTCGAGGCCGGCGACGTCCGCCAGACCGTCGTCGAGCTCGACGAGGCGTTCCTCTTCGTCACCGCCGCCGGCGACGGGAGCTGCCTCGCCGTCCTCGCGGACGCCGACTCGGACGTCGGACAGGTCGCCTACGAGATGACGCTCCTCGTGAAGCGGGTGGGTGTGCATCTGGGCGCCGCTCCGCGCACCGATCTGCCCTCGGGCGGGTAGTGGAATGACATGAGCGCTGACGGTCAGGGTGGAAGCCACTGGTTCGACGACGAGGCCGGGCCGGTCGTCCGTCCGTACGCCGTGACGCGGGGCCGCACCACCAGTGCGGCCCAGCACCGCCTCGACCTGATCGCGGTGGTCGTCACGGAGCCGCACGCGGACGATCCGGAGGCCGACCCCACGCTCTCCCCGGAGCACGTGGACATCGTCGAGCTGTGCCGCGACACCTCGCAGACGGTCGCCGAGCTCTCCGCCGAACTCGATCTGCCGATCGGAGTGGTCCGGGTCCTCGTCGGAGACCTCGTGGAATCGGAATACGTCCATGTGAACCGGCCGGTGCCCCCGGCCGAGCTGCCGGACGAGAGTATTCTGCGCGACGTGATCAACGGCCTCCGGGCGCTGTGACCGGCGCGGAAGCGGGATACTGACATGACAGGCCGGCAGTTCTGGGTCGACCGCGGCGGCGCCCTCACCGGCATCGTCGCGAGATGCCCCGACGGCAAGCTGCTGACGCACAAGGTGCTGTCCGACAACCCGGCTCCGGAACACACCCGGCATCCCGGGAGCCCAGGGACACGCGGTACCGAAGCGGCGGTCGTGGGCCTCCGCGAGCCGCTGGCCGGATCCGACGCCCCCGTCGACGCGGTGTGCATGGGGACCACCGCCGCCACCGACGCCCTTCCCGAGCGCAGGGGCGAACGGACCCTGCTGGTCCTCACCCGCGGTTTCCGCGACGCGCTGCGCATCGCCTACCAGAACCGCCCGCACCTCTGCGCCCGGCTTCCCGGAGCCCATGACGGTCTCCACGCTGTCCCAGCACCGCAGGGGCCCTCCGTACGGCATGGCCGGAGGTGAGCCGGACGTGCCGGGCACCCACCGGATCGAACGGGCGGACGGTACGGTCACCCGGCTCGCCGGAAGCGACTCGGCGGACGTCGAACCCGGCGACGTGCTCGTCGTCGAAACCCCCCGGCGGCGGGGGACACGGCCCGCCGCCCGACCCCCATCAAGCAGGAGAAGAGATCGATGATCTTCGGGCGTTCTGAGCGCGGCAAGCCCCCGGTCGAGCCGGTCACGCTCAAGATCCTGGTGGCCGGCGGCTTCGGCGTGGGCAAGACCACGCTCGTCGGCGCGGTGAGCGAGATCAGGCCACTGCGCACCGAGGAACTCCTCACCGAGGCCGGGCGCCCGGTCGACGACACCTCCGGTGTGGAGGCCAAGAACACCACCACCGTGGCCATGGACTTCGGCCGCATCACGCTCCGCGAGGACCTGGTGCTGTACCTCTTCGGCACGCCCGGTCAGGAGCGGTTCTGGTTCATGTGGGACGAACTGTCCGAGGGCGCCCTCGGAGCCGTCGTCCTCGCCGACACCCGGCGCCTGGAGGACTGTTTCGCGGCCATCGACTACTTCGAGCGGCGCGCCATCCCGTTCCTCGTCGGCGTCAACTGCTTCGACGGAGCGGCGCGCTATCCGGCCGACGACGTCCGCCGCGCCCTCGACCTCGACGGTCACGTACCGCTGCTGATGTGTGACGCGCGGGACCGCGAGTCGGTCAAGGAGGTCCTCGTCGGCGTCGTCCAGCACGCCGTGGCCCAGGCCGCGCAGCGACGCCAGGCGGTCGGCACCTGAGAACGGCGGCAGGTCCACGGCCCGTACTCCCACCGGCCGGAGTCCGGGCCGCGGATACGGAAGACGGCACACCGCGTGCGTGCTCAGCCGTCACCCTCCTCAGTCCAGCCGAAGCCCTTCTCCACCGCCTTGCGCCGGTTCCGCTACTTCCGGTCCTGCACCGGCGCCTCCACGGCAGGCGTCCACCCGGCGTCCCTCCGCCAGTGCGACTTCAGCCCGTCCAGGCCGTTCCACACGCCTGTGGCGAGCCCCGCCGCGTGCGCGGCGCCCAGGCCGGATCGTCTCGACGGCCTCGGGCCGGACCACCGGCACCCCGAGCACCACCGCCTGGTGCTGCGTCAGCAGGTTGCTCCTCGTCATGCCTCCGTCGGCCCCCAGGGTGGTGACCCGCACCCCGGAGTCCTGGTACAAGGCGTCCACCACCTGCTGCGCCACCCGGAGGAACTCGCCTTCCCCCTGCACACCCTGGCCGCATGGGCCTGGTTCGAGGGCCGTTACGTCTGGCTCCCGCCGGTGCCCGCCCCGCGGACGCGTACCGGGCGGGACGGCTCCACGCCGCCGTCCTCGCCCTCCCGCACGACGACGACCCGCGGGCCCGACCACCGCACCGTGTAACGCTCGCTCTCCGGCTCCCCCCACCCCTCGCCGGCATCCGGCACGACCAGCCCGCCCCCGGTCCGCCCCCGGGCCGGTGCCCACACCTCCAGCTCCGGACCGCCGTCCTCCCCCAGCACCGGAAGGACGGCGCCCCCGCGTGCGAACACCGGAATCCGCTCCAGTGGCGCGTCGACCCACACCCGGGCCGGTCCGTCGTACGCCCGTTCCGTCGCCGTGTCGTACCACCGCCCGCGCGGCAGCTGGACGGCCCGCCGGTCCACGCCCGGCGCGAGCACCGGTGCCACCAGCAGGCAGTCGCCCAGCAGGAAGGCGTCCTCGCAGTCGCGCAGCGCGCGGTCCTCGGGCGCCGACCACCACAACGGCCGCACATACGGCGCTCCGGTACGCCGGGCCAGATGCGCCAGTGTCATGAAGTACGGCAGCAGTCGCCGGCGTTCGACGAACGCCGTGCGCGCGTGCCCGAGAACCTTCGCGCCGGACTCCCACGGCTCACCCCGCCCCGCACCGGCGCGGGTGCGGAAGAACGGAAGAAGGGATCCCAACTGGAGCCCGCGCAGATACAGTTCGGGCGACGCCTCCCCGTCGGGGCCGTCGACGTCCGGGCCCGCGTAGGGAACACCGCACAGCCCCAGCCCCAGCACCAGCGACAACGCCGTCCGCAACCCGGACCACCCCGTCATCGCCTCGCCCGACCACGCCCCGCCGTGACGCTGCATACCGGCCCATCCGGAACGCGAGAACACGAACGGCCGCTCCCGGGGAGCCCGCTCCCGCAGTCCCTCGTACGCCGCCCGGGCCATGCACAGCCCGTACACGTTGTGCGCCTCGCGATGGTCACCTCCGCGCCCGTCCAGTGCGTGGCGCGCCGACCGTGGCAGCGTCGGTTCGCCGAAGGCCGTGAAGGAGGTCGGCTCGTCCATGCTGTGCCAGAAGCCCGTGAACCCCTGTGCCAGCCGCTCCGTGTACAAGCCGCCCCACCACGCACGCACGCGCGCGTGCGTGAAGTCCGGGAAGACCGCCTCTCCGGACCACCCGACTCCTTCCACGACCTCCCCGGAGGCGTCCCGGACGAACGCGTCCCGCTCCACTCCCTCGTCGTACACGGTGGTACCGGGGGCCGCACCCACCGCCGGACCGACGACCGACACCAGTCTGATCCCCTCACGTCGCAGCTCGTCCGCGAGAACCGGCAGCTTGGGGAACCGCTCCTGGTCCACGGTGAACACCTGACGGGCATCGAGGTGATCGACGCCGAGGTGCACGGCGTCGAGCGGCACCCCGTGCTCCCGGTGACCCTCGACGATCCGCCGCACCTCCTCCTCGTCGCCGAGGGCCCCTCGCACATGCTGGTGACCGAGCGCCCACGCGGGCGGCAGCGCCGGCGCGCCGGTGAGCGAGGCCCAGACGAGCAGCACCCGCGCGGGAGCCCCCACCATCACCCAGCAGCGCAGCGGACCACCGTCCATACGCAGCTCGCTCGTCCCGGTCCTGTCGTGTCCGGAACCGGCGCCCTCCTCGCCCTCCCGCAGCGTCACGGTGCCGTCCCACGAGTTGTCGTAGAACACCAGATGCGTGCCCGCGTCGGCCACCACCATCTGCACCGGCATCGTCAAGGACAGCGGATCGTCCCCGAGGCCGGCGGCACGACCGGGCGCGGCGTTCCACAACCGGTACGCGCCGCCCCGCAGCCGGGGACCCGGGGCACGCCCCCCGAGCCCGAAGAAACGCGCGTCGGCCGGCACCTCGGACCGCTGCCGCCAGCGTGCGGCACCACCACCCACCGGCTCCCACCACCGCGGCGGCAGATCGCGCCGAAGCATCACACCCCCCGGGGTGAGCACCTCCACCGCGCCGTGCCGCGAGACCACCACCGTCACCCGCTCGGCCACGACCCGCCAGCCACCGTCCTTGTCCGGCTCCAGCGAGGCCCGCGGATCCGGATCGGGACAACGGCCGGCCAGTGCGTACGACGGCTCCGGGACAGCCCCGTCCCAGCCCCGGAAGACCGCACCGTTCACCGCCACGAGAATCCGCAGCTCCGAGCGGTCGAACCTGATCAGCCCGCCGCCGAGCCCCGGCTCCACCTCCCGTACGGTCCCGGGAACCCGTGCCCGCACCGGCTCCCGCGGCGGCAGCCCGGTGGCGTCGGCACGCCTCCTGCGCCACGCTGCTCGTACGGTACGCACCCTCTGAGCCGCCCCCACCGAACCGACCGATCTCACCGAACGCACCAGGTCACGACCGTCCATGCTGCTCACCCTGCCATTGCCCGCGCCCACCGTGCGGGTCGTTCAGCCGCCGTTCACCTGTGATCGGAGCACATCCTCACGACACGGACTACGTGGGGAATGCCCTGGTGCGGAAGTCGACCGCATGGCATCGTCCCTGTCAGCCGCGTCACGCGCACACCCCAGCCCGTGCGCGGAGGACGCACACGACGCTCACAGTCCGGGAGCCGCCCCATGTCGACCGTGAACCCCCAGCCGCTCTGGCAGCCGAGCCGGGAACAGATCGCCCAGGCACGGATCACCACGTTCCAGACGTGGGCCGCCGAACACCACGGCGCCCCTGCCGAGGGCGGCTACACGGCGCTCCACCGCTGGTCCGTGGAGGAGCTGGACACCTTCTGGAAAGCGGTCACGGAGTGGTTCGACGTCCGCTTCTCGACCCCCTGCGCGCGCGTGCTGGGCGACCGCACGATGCCCGGTGCCCAGTGGTTCCCCGGAGCCACGCTGAACTACGCCGAGCACGCGCTGCGCGCCGCCGCCTCCCGCGCGGACGAAGCGGCCCTGCTGTACGTCGACGAAACCCATGACCCGCGACCCGTCACCTGGGCCGAACTGCGCCGCCAGGTCGGCTCCCTGGCGGCCGAACTGCGCTCCCTCGGCGTACGCCCCGGAGACCGGGTCAGCGGGTACCTGCCGAACATCCCGCAGGCCGTCGTCGCCCTCCTCGCCACGGCGGCCGTGGGCGGCGTGTGGACCTCCTGCGCACCCGACTTCGGCGCCCGCAGCGTCCTCGACCGCTTCCGGCAGGTGGAGCCCGTCGTCCTGTTCACCGTCGACGGCTACCGCTACGGTGGGAAGGAACACGACCGCCGCGACGCCGTCGCCGAACTGCGCCGCGAACTGCCCACCCTGCGCGCCGTCGTCCACATCCCCCTGCTCGGCACCGAGGCCCCCGACGGCGCACTGGACTGGTCCGCGCTCACCGCAGCGGACACCGAACCGGCCTTCGAGCCGGTGCCCTTCGACCACCCGCTGTGGGTGCTGTACTCCTCCGGTACCACCGGACTGCCCAAGGCGATCGTCCAGTCCCAGGGCGGTATCCTCGTCGAGCACCTCAAGCAACTCGGGCTCCACTGCGACCTGGGCCCCGAGGACCGCTTCTTCTGGTACACCTCCACCGGCTGGATGATGTGGAACTTCCTCGTCTCCGGCCTCCTGACCGGAACGACGATCGTCCTGTACGACGGCAGCCCCGCGCACCCGGACACCGGCGCCCAGTGGCGCATCGCCGAACGCACCGGCGCCACCCTCTACGGCACTTCCGCCGCCTACGTCATGGCGTGCCGCAAGGCCGGCGTGCACCCCTCGCGCGACTTCGACCTCTCCGCGGTGAAGTGCGTCGCGACCACCGGCTCGCCCCTGCCCCCCGACGGCTTCCGCTGGCTGCACGACGAGTTCGCCGAGAACGGGGCCGACCTGTGGATCGCCTCCGTCAGCGGCGGCACGGACGTCTGCTCCTGCTTCGCCGGAGCCGTACCGACCCTCCCCGTCCACATCGGCGAGCTCCAGGCCCCCGGCCTGGGCACGGACCTGCAGTCCTGGGACCCCAGCGGCAAGCCCCTGACCGACGAGGTCGGCGAACTCGTGGTCACCAATCCGATGCCCTCCATGCCGATCCGCTTCTGGAACGACCCCGACGGCACCCGGTACCACGACAGCTACTTCGACACCTACCCCGGCGTCTGGCGGCACGGCGACTGGATCACCGTCACCTCCCGGGGCTCCGTCGTCATCCACGGCCGCTCCGACTCCACGCTCAACCGCCAGGGCGTCCGCATGGGATCGGCCGACATCTACGAAGCCGTGGAACGCCTCCCCGAGATCAGGGAATCCCTCGTCATCGGCGTCGAACGGCCCGACGGCGGCTACTGGATGCCCCTGTTCGTCCACCTGGCACCCGGATCCGCCCTCGACGAGGACCTGCGCGGCCGCATCAAGCGGACCATCCGCGAGCACCTGTCACCGCGTCACGTCCCCGACGAAATCATCGAGGTACCCGGCGTCCCGCACACCCTCACCGGCAAACGCATCGAGGTCCCGGTCAAGCGTCTCCTCCAGGGCACTCCGCTGGAGAAAGCGGTCAACCCGGGTTCCGTGGACAACCTCGACCTGCTCGCCTTCTACGAGGAACTCGCCCGCAAGCGTTCCTGACCCGCCACACGGCAAGGGCCGGCTCCCCTCGGGCCCGTCCGGCCGGGCACCGTTGTCAGTGCCGCCGGTTACTGTGAGTGAGCATTGATCGACTGTGCACAGGGGGAGACATGGCGTACACCGACCACCGCACCATGCGACGCGTCCTGCACCGCGAAGTCGCGGGCACCATCGGCCTGCTGGCCGACGAGCACGACTTCCGCGCCATGCGGCGCTACGACAGCTTCGTCTTCGACGACCACACCACCTACCTCAAACACGTGGAGGCCGTCCTCAGGACGCGCGCGCTGCAGGGCAGCCACACCACGGTGGCCCTCTTCGACCCCGAGGACTACGCCGAGTACTGCGCGGAAACGGGCCTCGACCCCGACAGCCACACCAGCCGCACCCAGTTCACGGCCGCACTCGCCTCCACCGGTCCCGCAGTCCCCTACGACGGACGCCCACTGGCCGACCTCCTGCCCAGTCTCGTCGACGAAGCCGTACGCCAGGCCACCTGGGAGTACGCGGCCACGCTCCTCGCTCGCCTCGGCACCTGCGCCACGTGCGGCGAGGACCTGGGCCGTGCCGCCTTCACCCGCGCCTCGCACCTCCTCGTCCGCATCCTCGACACGGCTCCACCCGGCGATCGGCACCTGGTGTGCAGCGTCTCCGGACCGCCCGAAGCGCTCGTCGCCGTCCTGCACGCCGACGACATCGCCGGTCGCACGGAACTCGACGAGTCCGAAGCCCTCGAGTTCACCACGGTCCTGGCCGTCGGTCTCGCCACCGAAAGCCCCGGCGGACTGGTCATGCGGATCAGCACACCCGGCAGCCCCGATCGTGTCCACGGCTGGCGACTGCGCGCCCGCGGCCTCGAACCCCTCACCGCCGGCGAGGTCTTCGACGCCTACTGCACCGACGCCGACTCCGGAGACCTCATCTCCCCGGAGTCCAACGTCGACTACTGCGAGCCGCCCGACCTCGGTGAGGGCCCGGGTCCGGCCCACCACCACTGAGCCGGAAACACCTGAGGGGCGCTCCACTTCCATGTGGAGCGCCCCTCAGGGACACCGACCGTCGGCCGGCCCGGCTACTCGCCCGACAGTACCGCCTGAGCGGCGTCACGGGCATCCGCCGCGCTGTCCGCCGCCCGGGCAGCCGCCGCGGCCCGCTCACACTGCGCCAGCGTGGACTTCGCCAGCGACGCCCGCACATACGGGATGGACGCCGCCCCCATGGAGAGGGAGGTGACCCCCAGACCGGTCAGCACACACGCGAGCAGCGGGTCGGAGGCGGCCTCGCCGCAGACGCCACAGCTCTTGCCCTCGGCCTTCGCGGCCTCGGCGGACAACGCCACCAGGTCGAGCAGCGCGGGCTGCCACGGGTCCTGCAGCCGGGAGACCGCACCCACCTGACGGTCCGCGGCGAACGTGTACTGCGCGAGGTCGTTCGTGCCCAGCGACAGGAACTCCACCTCCTGCAGCACCGAACGCGCCCGCAGCGCGGCCGACGGAATCTCGACCATCGCGCCGAACTTCGCCCGCAGCCCCGCCTCCCGGCAGGCATCCGCGAACGCCTTGGCATCGGCCCGGTCCGCCACCATCGGGGCCATGACCTCGAGGTGGACGGGCAGCCCTTCGGCGGCCTTGGCCAGAGCCGTCAGCTGCGTGCGCAGCACCTCGGGGTGGTCGAGCAGCGTCCGCAGACCGCGCACGCCCAGCGCCGGGTTCGGCTCGTCCGCCGGAGTGAGGAAGTCCAGCGGTTTGTCCGCGCCCGCGTCCAGCACCCGCACCACGACACGGCCCTCGGGGAACGCCTCGAGCACCTGACGGTAGGCCGCGACCTGCTTCTCCTCGGAAGGTGCCTTCTTGTCGTCGTCCAGGAACAGGAACTCGGTACGGAAGAGACCGACACCCTCCGCGCCCGCCTCGACGGCGGCCGCCACATCCGTCGGGCCGCCGATGTTGGCCAGCAGTGGCACCTTGTGACCGTCGGCGGTCGCACCGGGTCCGGTCGACGCGGCCAGCGCCGCCTTGCGCTCGGCCGCCGCCGCCTCGAGCCGAGCCCTCTTCTCGTCGCTCGGGTTCACGAAGATCTCGCCGGTGCTGCCGTCGACCGCTATCAGCGTGCCCTCGGCGAGTTCACCGGCACCCGGCAGGGCGACCACGGCCGGGACGCCGAGAGCGCGGGCCAGGATCGCGCTGTGGCTGGTGGGGCCGCCCTCCTCGGTCACGAAGCCGAGCACCAGCGTCGGGTCGAGCAGCGCCGTGTCCGCCGGTGCGAGGTCACGGGCGACGAGGACATACGGCTCATCGCTGTCCGGCACACCCGGCATCGGCACCCCGAGCAGCCGCGCGACGATACGGTTCCGCACGTCGTCGAGGTCGGCCACGCGGCCCGCCAGGTACTCACCGGCATTCGCGAGCAGCTCGCGGTACGCGGCGAACGCGTCGTACACCGCCCGCTCAGCGGTGCTGCCGACGGCGATGCGCCGCTCCACGTCGGCCATCAGCTCGGGGTCCTGAGCCATCATGGCCTGCGCCTCGAGAACCGCCTGGGCCTCGCCCCCGGCGAGGTTGCCGCGCGCCATCAGATCGGCCGCGACCGCCTCCACGGCCTGGCGGGCACGCCCTTGCTCGCGCCCCGCCTCTTCCGCCGGGGCCTGCTTGGCCGGCGGCTCGAGCACCGCCGTGCCCATGTGCCGTACCTCGCCGATCGCCACACCGTGGCTGACACCGACGCCTCGCAGCGTTGTCTCCATCTCACCCGTCTCCGGTAGGGCGGCGGGCTCCGCCGCCGCATTGGTTGTCCTGGTGGTCGGCGCGGGACGGCGCCACGTCACTTCCAGCGGAAGAGGGTGTCGCCGGCCTTCACGTCGTCGTCGTCACGGAGGTCGGAGAGGGCGTCCGCCGTGGCCTCCAGGGCAACGACCGGGCACACCGGGGACTTGCCGGCGGCTTCGACGGCGGCAGGGTTCCAGCGCACGATGCTCTGGCCGCGCGTCACGGTGTCACCCTTGTTGACGAGCAGCTCGAAGCCCTCGCCGTTGAGCTGCACGGTGTCGATGCCGAGGTGGGTGAGCACGCCGTGTCCGCTCTCGTCGACGACGACGAACGCGTGCGGATGCAGGGAGACGATCACACCGTCGACCGGGGAGACGGCCTCGGAGGGTTCCCGCGCGGGGTCGATCGCCGTACCCGGGCCGACCATGGCCCCTGAGAAGACCGGGTCGGGCACGGACGTCAGTCCGATGGCCCGTCCTGCAAGCGGGGACGTCACGGTGGTCATGGGAAGCCTCCCAGGCGTGGAGATCTGTACGTACGCCGCCGTCACTGCCTGCCTCCGGCGCGCTGTTCAGCAGCGTATGTCATATGACGTACCGGTTCCGGAGGACAGATCCGGATCGGTGGTCTAGACGAGAGGTCTAGACCATAGAGCCTAATCGATTTGCACGTGGTCCGCGACCCGGTGTAGTGTCTTACTCCTGCTCGGGGATGAGTGGCGCGAACAGATGCCCCTTACCCGACAGCAACCCAACTTGTCAGATCCTAATCTCTGGATCATCTTCTGCGTATCTGCAGAAGGGTGGTCAGAAGGCCGGAAGAACACTGATAGTGTTGGAAAC
>NZ_JAHWZY010000020.1:0-121857 GCF_041380215.1 Streptomyces pimonensis | reverse complement strand
ACCCGGCTGATTCCTCCCCGGCTCACCACCCGGCTGATTCCTCCCCGGCTCACCACCCGGCTGCTCCGGCTCGCCCGGTACCCGCGCCAGTTCCGGCGACGCCGTGTCCAGCGGCACCGACCAGGACCGTACGAGTCCCAACTGGACGGCCTGGCGCGGAAGCACGGCGTCCAGAAGCCAGTCGGCGGCCACCCGGACCCGGTTTCCCGGCATCGCCGCGAGGTGGTAGCCGCGGGTGACAGCGCCCGCCGCCACCCCGGACAGGTTCACGCCGAGCGGGTTGGCGGCGGCCTTGACGCCGCCCAGATCCACCACGAACCCCATGTCCTTGTGCCGGTAGGCGCGTCGTTCGCCGTCGCCGAACGACGCGGCGATGTTGTACGCGCACACCTTGCCCTGCCGCCAGGCGTGCTGCGCGGTCATCGGGGTGTACGAGCCGGGCTTCTCCAGGTCGGGCACCGCGGCGGCGTCCCCGCAGGCGAACACCTCGGGCCGGCCCGGCACCTGCAGGTACGGGTCGACGAGCAGCCGGCCGCGTTCCATGGGCAGTCCGAGGGATTCGGCGAGCGGGTCGGGGCGTACGCCCACGCACCACACCAGGGTGCGGGTGTCGACGAACCCCCCGTCGGTCAGCAGCACTCCGTCGTGCGTGGCCTCCTTCACGGAGGTGCCCGTCCGCACGTCCACGCCCCGTTCGCGCAGGACCGTGTCGGCCGTACGGGAGAGCCGTTCGTCCAGCTCGGGCAGGACCCGGTCGGCGATGTCCAGCAGCATCCAGCGCGGCCGCATCCCGGTCCGCATGGGGCGCCTGGCGACCTGCGCGTCGGTGAACAGTTGGCCGTGCGCGGCGACTTCGGTGCCGGTGTAGCCGGCGCCGACCACGACGAAGGTGCAGCGGGAAGCGCATTCCTCGGGGTCGTCGGTGGCGGCGGCGAGTTCCACCTGACGGGTCACGTGGTCGCGCAGGTACAGGGCTTCGGGCAGGCCGCGGAAGCCGTGGGCGTGCTCGGCCACACCGGGGATCGGCAGCAGTTTGTTGACGCTGCCGGCCGCGAGGACCAGCCGGTCGTAGTCGAGGGTGCCCCCCTCGCCCTCGGGGCCGGTGTAGTGCACCTGCCGTGCGTCGAGGTCGATGCGGTCGGACTCCCCCAGTACCAGCTTCACGTGCGGCAGCGTGCCGGAGAGGGAGACGGTGACCCGGCGCGGCTCCAGGACGCCGGCGGCGACCTGGGGCAGCAGGGGCAGGTACAGGAAGTAGTCGGTGGGGTTGAGCAGGATGATCTCGGCGCGCCCCTTGGCCAGCCGGGACAGGGTCTGGGCCGTGCGGTACCCGGCGAAGCCGGCACCGACGATCACTGTGCGGGGTCGACTCACGGTTCGCCTCCGGCGCTGTCGCGTACGTCGGGAGACTTCCGCGTCCCCCCGGCGGGGTCCGCCAAACGTCCGGCCGGTTTCCGCCCGGCCCCCCGGGTACCCGGCCCGGGACCCCGACCGCCCACATCGCGGAGGCACTCCCCATGCCCGAGTACGGCTACTTCCTCTCGTGCGAGCAGTACGGCCCCGCCGAGCTGATCGAGCAGGCGCGGATGGCCGAGCAGGCCGGATTCCAGGCCCTGTGGATCTCCGACCACTACCACCCGTGGAACGGCGAACAGGGGCAGAGCCCGTTCGTGTGGTCGGTGATCGGCGCACTGTCCGAGGCGGTCTCCCTGCCGGTGGGAACGGCGGTGACCTGCCCGACCGTGCGGATGCACCCGGCGGTGGTGGCGCAGGCGGCGGCCACGGCCGCGGTCATGTCACCGGGGGAGTTCCGGTTCGGCGTGGGCACGGGGGAGGCGCTGAACGAGCACATCCTCGGGGGCCCCTGGCCGCCCGCGCACGTACGCCTGGAGATGCTGGAGGAGTCGATCCAGGTGATGCGCCGGCTGTTCACCGGCGAGGAGGTCAACCACCACGGCACGCACTACACGGTGGAGAACGCCCGCCTGTACACCGTGCCGGACGAGCCCGTCCCGATCGACATATCGGGCTTCGGTCCGGCGGCCACCAAACTCGCCGCCCGGGTCGGCGACGGCTACATCACGATGATGCCGGACGCCTCGATGGTGGAGCAGTACCGCAAGGGCGGAGGCGGCGGGAAGCCGGTCAGCGGCGGCACCAAGGTCTGTTACGGCACCGACCGCGACGAGTGCGTGCGCACCGTGCACCGGCTGTGGGCGAACGAGCAGCTGCCCGGCGAACTGGGTCAGGTGCTGCCGTCGCCGAAGCACTTCGAGCAGGCGCAGACCCTGGTCAGCGAGGACATGGTGCGGAAGAACCGGGTGTGCGGCGACGACGTGGACGAACACGTCGCGGAGCTCCGGCGGTTCGCCGACGCGGGCTTCGACCGGATCTACGTCAACCAGATCGGTCCCGACCTGCGCGGCTTCTTCGACTTCTACCGCACCAAGGTACTGCCGCAGCTCCAGCAGACCGGCTGAGCCGGGGAGGGACGGACCGGGGCGTCGGCCGACGCCCCGGAGGCCGGCTCCACGACGGTGGCGATGATCCGGGTGCCGACAGGCGGCGCGACCTGCGCGGTCACGGCGCTGGACATCGCGCTGAGGAATCTCGAGCCGGAACGTCGGGCCGGGGCCGCGGGCGCGGCTGCCGGGCGGGGGCGTGCCGGGGATCGAGGACGTGCTCCTCGGCGGCCCCCGGGACTCCACGGGCGGCACGACCGGCCTTGCCGAGGGCTCGGTCACGGCCTCACGCCGCGGACGCAGGACGTCGCGGAGCACGGGAGCGGTCAGCCGGCGGGCGCCCGCCACGACAGGCGCGCGGACGTCATGCCCGGTTGCGGTACAGCCGCTCCGGTGGGCTGTGGCCGGCCGCCTCGTCGTCGTCGAACCGACCGTGCGGGCCGTCGGCCGCCCCGGTCGCCACGAGGACCTCCGGATCCGTCGGCACGATCCGCGCCGTCGGCCCCCGCAGCCGGTCAGGCCCGACGGCGGGGCGTGTCGGGGTCGGACTCCGGCCGCGGCGGTACGACGCCGACGGTGGGCGGCACGGACGGCGTCGGCGGAACGGGGACCGACCGGCCACCGGACGACGCGGTGGCCTGCGCGGGAACGGTCCCGGACGTCGCGGGCCGGGCCGCGCCGCGCAAGGCGTAGGACAGCATGCCCAGGGCCACGGCCGTGATCAGTGCGGCGGCCCAGCCCGGCAGGACCAGGTCGAGGACGAGGCCCACGGCCAGTGACACGGCCGCGCCCGCGTACAGGGCGGCGGCCCCTGCCCCGGCGTACAGGACGGCCCTGCGGCGCTGTCCCCGCGTCTGTTCGCGCAGTTCGTCGCGCACGGCTTCGCGGGCCGCCCGCGCCAGCTCGTCGACCATGTGCTTGTCCAGATGCTCCAAGCGCTGCATGGGCACCAGGTACCCGTGCCCGGAGTCGCGTAACGCCCACGGGCACGGAGCGTGAAGATCGTCCAAGCCGGGCTCCCGGCCGGGGCCACCCCAACTAGGCTCCTCCCATGGAGATTCTGGGTGCCACACTGCGTGTCTGCGTCGACGACATCGAGACCGCCATCCCCTTCTACGAGCGGCTGGCCGGCGGCAAGGCCCTCCGGTTCGAGCGGGGCGGCGTCCAGGTCGCCGCGGTCGGCTGCTTCCTGCTGATGAGCGGTCCCCCGGCCGAACTGGACGTGCTGCGCAAGGTCGCCGCGACCATCGCGGTCAAGGACGTCGAGGAGACCCGGCAGGTGCTCGCGGAGATCGGAGCCGACATCCTGGCGGGCCCGCTTCCCACGCCCGTGGGCCGCAACCTCATCGCACGGCACCCGGACGGGGCGGTCTACGAGTACGCGGACCGCCGCTCCTGACGCGGCCGGTCACGGCGTGGGCCGAGCCCGGGAGCCGTACCGGTCCGGCAGCGGCTCGCGTGGACGGAGCTCCACGCGGTCGCCGGCCTGGCGTCAGCGCCCTTTCGTCATCTCGCTGGTGAGCGCCCAGCGTTGGTGGTCGCGCCAGGCGCCGTCGATGAAGAGCATCTTCGGCGAGAAGCCCTCCAGGCGGAAACCGCAGGCGCGGGCGAGGGCGATGGAGGCCGCGTTGCCGGGCTGCACGTTGATCTCCAGACGGTGCAACCGCATCGGGCCGAAGGCGTACCGCACCACGAGGTCCAGGCCCTCGCGCATCAGCCCGCGTCCGGCCGCGTGCGCGAAGGCGCCGTAGCCCAGCGCACCGCACCGGAAGCCGCCCTCGACGATGTTGTTGATGTTGATGAACCCGGCGAGGGCGCCGTCCGCCTCCTTCTCGCAGACCAGGAACCCCGCCTTGGTGGGATCCTCGATCAGCCGCCCCGCGTACGCGGCGTACTCGCCCTGGCTGTCCGGCGGGAACAGCCAGGGGCGGTGGAGGTCCTTGCTCTCCCGGGCGCGGGCGGTGAACTCGGCCCCGTCCGCCCGAGTG
This sequence comes from Streptomyces pimonensis, assembly GCF_041380215.1. Lineage (NCBI taxonomy): Bacteria > Bacillati > Actinomycetota > Actinomycetes > Kitasatosporales > Streptomycetaceae > Streptomyces > Streptomyces pimonensis. Next base: position 117,407 of record NZ_JAHWZY010000020.1, on the reverse strand, counting down.
AAGTGACGGAGCCCCACGCGGCGGCCCTCGGCGAGGTAGCGGGAAGCGGTGTGCGGCACCCTGCCACCCTACGACGGGCCCGCGCGCGGCGCCGCGGACCGGTCAGCTCAACGCCGGTTCGTCCAGGGTCAGCGTGCCCGCGCCGGCGTCGAGTTCCGCCGTGACGCCGAACGGGACGGTGAGCGCGTCGTCGCAGTGCCCGAACCCGAACTGCTCGGCCACCGGGACCCCGAGGCCGCCGAGCCGGTCGGCGAGCAGCGCCCGCACCCCGTCGTACGGCTCGCACCGGGCCCAGGAGCCGAGCAGCAGTCCGGAAACCCCGTCCAGCCAGCCGGATCGCAGCAGTTGGGTGAGGTAGCGGTCGAGGCGGTACGTCTCCTCCCCCACGTCCTCCAGGCACAGCAGTCCGCCGCGCGCGGAGGGTCTGGCGTGCGCGGTGCCCAGGTCGGCGGCGAGCAGGCAGAGGCAACCGCCGAGGGTGACCCCGCGCGCCCGCCCGGGGACGAGCGCGGTGCCGTCGGAGCGGACGGTGCGGACCGTCTCGGGGGAGAACAGCGTGGCCCTGAGGTGGTCCTGCGCCCGCACGCTCTTCACGAAGTCGACGCCGGCGGCCATCGGACCGTGCAGGGTGACGAGGCCGAGCCGGACCGCGAACGCCTCGTGCAGTGCGGTGATGTCGCTGAACCCGACGAACACCTTCGGCCCGGCGGCCCGCATCGCCTCCCAGTCGAGCAGGTCGACCATGCGCTGTACGCCGTAGCCGCCGCGGGCGCAGATCACCGCGTCGACGGCCGGGTCGCACCAGGCGGACTGCAGATCGGCGGCCCGGTCGGCGTCGCCGCCCGCGAGGTAGCCGAACTCGCCGTGCCGGTCCAGGACGTGGCGGCCCACCACGGGGTCGAGGTCCCAGCCGCGCAGCACCTCGAGCCCGGCCTGGAGCCGCTCCTCGGGCACCGGACCGCTGGGCGCGACCACGGCCACCCGGGCGCCGGGAGCCAGACGGGCCGGCCGGCGCAGCGGCTCGACCCGGCTCACGTGCCCAGCTCCAGGGTCGGCACGCCGGGCGGTTCCATCCCGAACACCTGGGCGTACAGGGACAGCTCCGCCTCCAGGGCGCGCACCATGGTCTCCGCCCGCCGGAAGCCGTGCCCCTCGCCCTCGAAGGCGAGATAGGCGTGCGGCACGCCCCGTCCGGCCAGCCGGGCCAGGAAGCGCTCGCACTGCGCGGGCGGGCAGATCACGTCGTCCAGCCCCTGGAGCATCAGGAACGGCACGGTGAGCCGGTCGGCGTGCGTGACGGGCGAGCGTTCGGTGTATCTCCCGGGCACCTCGGCGCGCGGGCCGATCAGGCTCTCCAGGTACTGGGACTCGAAGTCGTGGGTCTCCCCCGTGCCCCAGCCGGTGAGGTCGAGCACGGGGTAGCTGATGGTGCCGCAGGCGTAGACGTCGGTCGTGGTGAGCGAGGCGGCGGCGGTCCAGCCGCCGGCGCTGCCGCCGCGGACGGCGAGCCGGTCGCGGTCGGCGGCGCCCTCGTCGGCGAGGGCCAGAGCGACGGCGGCGCAGTCCTCGACGTCGACCACGCCCCACTGTCCGCGCAGCCGGTTGCGGTACTCCCGCCCGTATCCGGTGGAGCCGCCGTAGTTGACCTCGGCGACGCCGATGCCGCGCGAGGTGAAGTAGGCGATCTCCAGGTCGAGCACGAGCGGCGCCCTGCCGGTGGGCCCGCCGTGCGCCCAGATCACGTACGGGGGCAGTTCGTCCGCGGGGCCGGTGTGGTCGGGGTGGTGCGGGGGATGGACGTGGGCGTGGATCTCGCGGCCGTCCGGTCCGGTGAACGTACGGGCCTGCGGCTCGGGATAGTACGCGGGGTGCACGGCGTCCTCGTGCGCGGCGCCGATCACGCGGGCCCGGCCCGTCCTGGTGTCCAGCTCCACCACCTCGTGGGCACCGCGCGGCCCGGCCCCGACGGCGACGACCCGCTCGCCGTGTGCCGCGAGGGTGGGCGCGAACTCGCTCCACGGGCCGGCGGCGTCGGCGACCTCGCAGGTCTCGGGGTCGAGTACGCCGAGCACGGGTGCGCCCCGGCCGTGCAGGACGGCGATCAGGCCGCCGTCCAGCGGCGCGAACCAGCGCAGGCCCAGCTTCCACAGTGGTCCGCCGAACTCCTCCTCGCGCGGGCAGAGCGGCGTCCCGTCCCGGTAGAGGTTCCACCAGCCGGTGCGGTCGCTCGCGTACAGCAGCCGGCCGTCGGGGGTCCAGTCGACCTGGGCGACGGACTCCTCGGGGCCGCCGGCCACCGTACGGGCGTCGCGCAGGGTGCCGTCGGCGGCGACGTCGGCGACGAGCAGTTCGGTGCCGTCCCACGGCATGCGCGGGTGGTCCCAGCCGAGCCAGGCGACACGCCGCCCGTCCGGCGCGAGGCGCGGCCCGGTGACGAACCGGTGCCGGCCGTCGCTCAGTTCCCGCACGGCACCCCGGTCACCGGCGGCGGAACCGTCCAGCGGTACGGCGGCCAGGACCCGGCGTACGTCGCTGGGGCCGTCGCCGGTGAACTCCTCCAGGACGCACCACACCTCGCCGCGCTCCGGCAGCAGCACCGGCTCGGCCCAGCGCAGCCCCTGCCCGACCGGGGACACGGGGGTGAGCGGGCGGGGCTCGCCGCCCGGCTCGTACCGGTAGAGGCGCTGGTCGGCGAAGTTCGCGAACACCACCAGCGGGACACCGCCTCGCACGACGCCGGCCCAGGGCCGGCCGCCGTACTCGATGACCCGGCTCCGCACGTTCCACGGCGCGGGCAGGACGGACTCCTCGGTGCCGTCGGCGTGCCGCCGCACCAGGCCGCGCCGTCCGGCCTCGGCGGGCCGGGGCTCGGTCCACCACACCTCGTCGCCGACGAAACCCACGAACTCGGGGCTGCCGTCGTGGGCCGCGGCCGTAACCGCGTCGATGGGCGAGGGCCACTCGCCGTACGCCAGGGTCCGCACCGTCTCCCCCACTCGCTCAGGCCGTCCGCAGGAACCGGTCGAGGACACGGACACCGAAGTGGAGCGCCTCGACCGGGACGCGCTCGTCGACCCCGTGGAAGAGGGCCTGGTAGTCGAAGCCCTCCGGCAGTTTCAGCGGCGCGAATCCGTAGCCGGTGATGCCCAGCCGGGAGAACTGCTTGGCGTCCGTGCCGCCCGACATGCAGTACGGCACCACGTGCCCCTCGGGCGCGAACTCCTGGACGGCGGCCCGCATCCGCGCGTACGTCGGCGAGTCCAGCGGCGCCTGGAGCGCCACCTCGTGGTGCTCGAACTCCCAGTCGACGTCCGGTCCGGTGAGCCGGTCCATGGTCGCGCGGAACTCGTCCTCGGCGCCCGCCAGATACCGTCCGTCGACGTGCGCCACGGCCTCTCCCGGAATCACGTTGACCTTGTAGCCGGCGTTCAGCATGGTCGGGTTGGCGCTGTTGCGGACGGTGGCCTCGACGAGCCTGCCCGCCGTGCCGAGCTTGTCCAGCAGGGCGTCCACGTCGGACAGGTCCGTCCCGATGCCGTACACCGCGGCGAGTTCGGTGAGCGCGGCCCGCACGGTCGGGGTGAGCCGCAGCGGCCACTGGTGCTCGCCGATGCGGGTGACGGCGGCGGCCAGGCGGGTCACCGCGTTCTCCTGATTGACCTTGGAGCCGTGCCCGGCCCGGCCGCGCGCGGTGAGCCTCATCCAGGCCGTGCCGCGCTCGCCGGCGGCGATCGGGTAGATCTGCCGCCCTCCGCCGTCGTGGAAGGTGAACGCGCCCGACTCGCTGACGCCCTCGGTGCAGCCCTCGAAGAGGTGCGCGTGCCGGTCGGCGAGGAATCCGGAGCCGTCCTCGGCGCTGGCCTCCTCGTCGGCGGTGAACGCGACGACGACGTCCCGCCGGGGCCGCACGCCCTCGCGCGCCCAGGCCCGCACCACGGCGAGGATCATCGCGTCCATGTTCTTCATGTCGACCGCGCCGCGGCCCCAGACGACCCCGTCGCGGACCTCGCCGGAGAAGGGGTGCACGCTCCAGTCGGCGGCCTCGGCGGGGACGACGTCCAGGTGCCCGTGGACGAGCAGCGCGTCGGCCGACGGGTCGGTGCCCTCCAGACGGGCGACGACGTTGGTGCGGCCCGGCGTGCGCTCCAGGAGCACCGGCTCGAGCCCCGCCTCGGCGAGCCGCGCGGCGGCGTACTCGGCGGCGGGCCGCTCCCTGCAGTCGCCCCCGCCCCTGTTGGTCGTGTCGATCCTGATCAGGTCGGACGTGAACGCCACGACCTCGTCCAGGGCCCGCTCGTCAGCCATACTGCTCCTCCACCGCGGCCGAGACGATCGTGGTGACCGCCTTGAAGGTGCGGATCCCGTCGTACATGGTCCCGCTGGTGTACGCCACTTTCCGCTCGCCGGCGCGGGTCACGCCCGGCACGACGGTGGCGGCCATCGCCAGGTGCTCGGCGTCGAACTCCACCGCGACGGTGAACGGCCCGCCGTCGACCGGCTCCCGGCGCACCGCCAGCGCGGCCGCCTCCCTGGCCGCCGCGCGGATGTCGGCGGCCGTGCGGGCCGGGGTGCGGCACACCGCCGCGTACCGGGACACGTGGTCCTTGACGGCGACCTTCAGCGCCTCGGGCGCGTAGCCGAGCGCGTCCTCGCAGGCGACGTCGTCACCGGTCACCAGGACCACCGGCACTCCGTACTCGGCGACCACGTGCGCGTTGAGCAGACCCTCGCTGGCCCGTACGTCGTCGACCCAGACCCCGGTGATGGAGTTGGCGAGGAAGGTGTGCGCGAGCACGCCCTCCATGCCGGCGCCGGCGTGGTAGCCGACGAACGCGATGCCGTCCACGTCGCCGTGCTGCACGCCCTCGACCATGGACAGGGCCTTGTGCCGCCCGGTGAGCATCTGCGCCCGCTCGTCCAGCTGTTCGAGCAGCAGGTTGCGCATGGTCCAGTGCGCCTCGTTGACCAGCACCTCGTCGGCGCCGCCGGCGAAGAACCCCTGCACGGCGGCGTTGACGTCCGAGGTGAACATGGACCGGCACCGCTCCCACTGGGGCGTCCCCGGCAGCACGTCGGCCGGCCAGGTGACACCGGTGGCGCCCTCCATGTCGGCGCTGATGAGGATCTTCATGCGGCACACGCTACGTGGTTCCGCCGGATCCCGGCCAGCCTGTGGACATCTCTCGCCGGTCCGGACCGGTGGAGGTCCCCGCGCCCTTCGCCGGGCGTTGTCCTACGCGGCGCGTCCGGTGACGGACCAGAGGGACGGCGGTGTGACACGGGTGCCGTCGGGGCCGCGTTCCGTGGTGGTCAGCGGCAGGGCGCCGCTCGCCAGCACGGCCAGTCCGGCTTCGGTCAGGAACTCGGGCACGGCCGCGTCGTCGACCTCGCCGGGGGTATGCCGTGCCGCAGGACCGGCGCGAGTCCGGACGGCGGCCCGCCGGGCCCGGTCGCGAGAGCCCGCAGGATCGCTCCTGCGGCCTCGGAGGGCTCGACGAGGAAGGCACGGCCGCGGTCGCCGACCACCGTGGCGATGCCGTCCACCAGTGCCTGCCGGTCGTCCGCCGCGCACTGGTGCAGCACACCGCGCATGTACACGTTGGCGTCGCCGAGTTCGGCCTGCAGGACCTGCGACTCGGCCTTCTCGGCGGCGTCCAGCCGCCGGTACGCCGCCCGCCCGTCCGGGTCGGCGCCGCGGGCGCGGTCCAGGGCCGCGGCGGAGAGGTCGGCGCCGTGGACGTACGGGAGGCGGTCGGCGAGGAAGCGGGTCTGGGTGCCGTTGCCGCACCCCAGGTCGATCAGGGGCAGACCGGGGTCGGTCAGGCGCGGTTCGAACACGGCGAGATGACGGACCGCGGTGAGGACGGGTTCCGCGTCCCAGAACACGGCTCCCGGCTCCTTCGGCGTCGCACGCCGGAAGCCCTCCCAGGCCTCCCGATACCGACTGGTCACGCTCATGCCCGACTCCCCGGGGTGCGACGCCGCCCCGTGCGGCGGGCCGGTACGGTGTACCGCGCCCCGAGCGCGCGGACAAGCACGCGGCGCGTTCCTCCGCGACTCGTTCGCCCCGGAGTGCGCCGTGCTCCACCGGCGCTCAGCGCCGTCGCGGCAGCGTCAGCTCGAACCACACGCTCTTGCCGGCCGTCGTCCGGCTGGTGCCCCACTGGCGGGCGAGGGTGCTGACCACGCGCAGTCCGCGCCCGGACTCGTCCTCCGGCCGCGCGTCGACCAGCGTCGGCAGTTCGTGGTCGTCGTCCTCCACCTCGCACAGCAGCGTGTCGCCGCGCACCAGCCGCAGGGCGACGGGGCGGGCGTGGGAGTGCAGCACGGCGTTGGTGACGAGTTCGCCCACCATCAGCTCGGCGCTGTCGACGAGCTTCGGCAGCCCCCAGTCGTACAGCTGCTCGCGGACCGCCGTGCGGGCCCGTCCGACCTCGGACGGCTCGGGGACGAGCCGCCATTCGGCGACGTCCTCGGGTCCGATGCCGCCGAGACGGGCCATCAGCAGGGCCACGTCGTCCTTGCGGTCACCCCGTCCCGCTTCCGAGGACGTCGCGGCGAGCGCGCGGACGATGGTGTCGCAGGCGTCGTCCATGGAGGCGGCCGGATGGGCGGCGGACTCGCACAGCGCGGCCAGCCCGACACCGATGTCCTCGCCGCGCACCTCGACCAGTCCGTCGGTGCACATCACCAGCCGGTCGCCGGGCTCCACGGGTACGCGCACCGCTTCGAAGGGCACTTTGCCGACGCCGACGGGCGCCCCGGTGGGCAGGTCGAGCAGTTCGCCGCGTCCGTCGGCGGCGCGGACCAGGACCGGCGGGACGTGTCCGGCGTTGGCGAGGCTCAGCTCGCCCGCGATGGGGTCGTAGACGGCGTACAGACAGGTCGCGAGGTGGGTGTCGCCGAGCCGCTGGGCCAAGTCGTCCAGGTTGCGCAGGAGTTGCGCGGGCGGCAGGTCCAGCGCGGCCATGGTCTGCACGGCGGTGCGCAACTGGCCCATCATCGCCGCTGAGTTCAGTCCGTGCCCCATGACGTCGCCGACGACGAACGCGGTGCGGGCACCGGGCAGCTTCACCGCGTCGAACCAGTCGCCGCCGACCCGTCCGAGCAGGGTGCCCGGCAGATAGCGGGTGGCGATGTCGCAGCCCGCCATGCGCGGCGGGATGTGCGGCAGCATGCTGTCCTGGAGCGTCTCGGCGACGTTCTCCTGGTAGGTGTACATGCGCGCGTTGTCGAGCACGAGGCCCGCGCGGGCGGCGAGTTCGGCGCCGGTGACCCGGTCCATGTCGTCGAAGACCTGCCGCTCCGGATGGCGCAGCAGGATCATGAAGCCGAGGACGGCGTGGCGTGCCTTCAGCGGGACGACCAGCATGGAACGGCCGGTGATCAGCGGCCGGATGTCCCGCTTCTCGAACTGCGAGGCGATGGCGTGGCCCATCTCCTCGCTGATGCGGGGCACCAGGACGGGTTCGCCGGTGGTCATGCACCGGAAGAACGGGGTGTGCGCCGGGAAGGACATGGCCTCGCCGACGGGCACGACGTCGTCCCAGCGGCCGGGTTCGTCGGTGTGCTCCAGGGCGACCCGGTGCCACAGGGTGGTGGTGTCCGGCACGCCCTCGTCGAACCCCTCACCGGAGACGACCTGTTCACGCAGGTAGGTGCCGGCCACGTCGGTGAAGCGGGGCACGACCGCCTTGCTGACCTCGACGACGGTGCGCGCCAGGTCGAGGGAGGTGCCGATCCGGGAGCTGACCTCGTTGAGGAACTCCAGGCGCTCGCGGACGGCGGCGTACTCGAGGTCCTCGCCCTCGTCCCGCAGTTCCTCGGGCACCGGTTCGCCGGCCGCCGACACCCGGGCGGCCCGCTCACGGCGTTCGCGGCGTCCGGCACGCCGGGGCACGCCCCAGTCCGGGGTGACCGGCACCCGGTCGTTCTGACTGAACTCCAGGATGGGGTAACCCAGCTCGAGGACCTGTCCGACGATGCGGGTGCTGTCGCCGACGCTCATGCCGGGGAGGATCTCGGGGAGCCTGCGGGCGAGGTCCTCGGCGCCGGGGAAGTCGGTGTGCAGGGCGAAGCCGGGCGTGATGCGTTCCGACACCCCGGCGCCGTCCGTGCGCAACCCGTCCGCGTCGGCGGCCAGCACCAGCAGCCGCTCGCTTCCCGGGCCCACCAGCGGGTAGGCCCACCACAGTACGTCGACCCGCCCGGCCCCGTCCGCGGCGAGCCGGGCTCGGCCCGCGGCCGGGTAGGACAGCCCTCCACCGAGCGAGGCGCCGAAGCCGGGGCCCGGACCGTCACAGGCGGCGTACGTCCCGTACGGGGCGGCCTCCTCGTCCTCGGGTTCCTCGGGCAGCGCCCCGGACACGGGCAGCAGGTCGACCGCCGGACGGCCGAGCGCCTCCTCCTTGGTGAGGGAGAACAGACGTCGCGCGCCCCTGCTCCAGTGGGAGACGAGCCCTTCGCGGTCGACCACGACCACGGCCAGGGGGATGCGGCCGGCGCCGTCCTGCCCGGTCGCCGCGCCGTCCCCCGCCCGGCGATCCGGAGGTGCGTCCCGCTCGGTGCCACGGTCCATGGCCCAGGCCCTCTCTCCCCCGGCTGTGCAAGATCTGTACCGCCGGTCACCACCGTACGGCCGCGGTCGGGCGCGATGTGCGCCAACGCGGGAATTGCCCGCCGGTGCTCGCACCGGCGTGCGTTCCCGCGCGTGACCGACCGTTTCAGTCCTCGTGCCCCAGCTGGAGGTCGCGTTCCGTGCGCCCTCCGCCGGCCACCTGGAGCACGGTCGCGACCGGCGGGTAACCGGCGGCGATGACGGTGTACTCGCCCGACGCCAGGTCGACGAACCGGAAGGTGCCGTCGGGGCCGGTGGTGAGGGTGTCGACGACGTTGCCCGCCGCGTCCAGCAGGGTCACGCGCGCCTCCTCGACCGGCCGCCCGCCGCCGGCCCGCACCGTGCCGCGCAGCACCGCGCCGCCGGCCAGCTCGACGTCCTGGCGAGTCTCGCGGGCGGCCTGGACGGTGACGGGGAGGGCGGCCGGACGGAAGGCGGGCGCGCTCGCGGCGAGCGTGTACTCGCCCGCCACCAGCTCGCTGATGACATAGCCGCCCTCCCTGCCGCTGCGGGTGCTCGCGACGACCTCCCCGTGGACGTTGGTGAGCGTGACGGCCGCGTCCCGCACCGGTGTGCCGTCGGCGGTGACGACAGTGCCGGCCAGACGGCCCGCGCCGCCGAGGACGACGTCGAGTTCGACGGGCCGTTCGCCGACGGTCACCGAGACCGCCTGCGGCTGGTGGCCGCCCGCGGCGGCGATCAGGACGTACGAACCCGGGCCGGGGGTGGCCAGCGCGTACCGCCCGTCCTCGCCGCTCGCGCCCCGTCCGGTCTGCTGTCCGGAGACGTCGATGAGGGTGAGCGCCGCGCGCGGTACGACGGTCCCGTCGGGGTGCTGCACGGTCCCGCAGACGGGGACGCCGCCGGTGTGGGCCGAACGGGCGTGCGGCACGCGTGCGGTGGAGCGGGGTGCTTCCTGTACCGGGTCGGCGGTGGGGGCGTGGTGGGACACCAGTGGTCTCTCCTTGAGGAAGAAGGCGATGAGCAGGCCGAGGACGAGCACCGGCACCAGGTGGAGGAAGATGCGCGGCATGGCGTCGGCGTAGGCCTGCACGTAGGCGTCGCGCAGCTCGGGCGGCAGCGCGTGCACCAGCTCGGGGGTGATCGACTCGGCGTCGGGCGGGGCTCCCGCGCCGGCGGGCAGGCGGTCCTCGAGCGCGTCGGTGAGCCGACCCGCGAAGAGGGCGCCGAAGACGGCGGCGCCGACGCTGCCGCCGATCTGCCGGAAGTAGGTGTGGGCGCTGGTGGCGGTGCCGAGATCGGCGGGGCGCGCGGAGTTCTGCACGGCGAGGACCAGCACCGGCATCACCATGCCGATGCCGGCCCCGAGGACGGCCGTCCAGATGCCGTAGTGCAGCCGGGGGGTGCCGGTCTCCAGGCGGGACAGCAGCCACATCCCGACGGCGCAGAGGGCGGTGCCGACGACGGGGTGCCACCGGTAGCGGCCGGAGCGGCTGACGAGGTGACCGGAGACGATCGAGGCGCCGACGATCCCTCCCGTCATGGGCAGCATCAGCAGTCCGGACCCGGTGGCGGACACCCCGTCGACCATCTGCAGGTACGTCGGCAGGTAACCGGCGACGCCGAACAGGGCGACGCCGGTCACCAGGCCCACCAGGCCGGTGACGTTGAAGACGGAGTCCCGGAACAGCCGCAGCGGGACCAGGGGTTCGGCGGCGAAGCGCTCGACGACGAGGAAGAGGACGCCGGCCGCGGCGACGCCCGCGCCGAGTCCCAGGACGACGCGGGAGTTCCAGGCGTACGTGGTGCCGCCCCAGCTGGTCAGCAGCACCAGGCAGGTGGAGGCGGCGGTCAGCAACAGGGTGCCGAGGACGTCGAAGCGTCCCCGGGCGGCCGGTTTGGGGAGTCTGAGCACCAGGGCGACGACGACCATGGTGACGACGCCGAACGGCACGTTGACGTAGAAGCACCAGCGCCACGAGAGGTGATCGGTGAAGTAACCGCCGAGCAGCGGCCCGGCGACGGACGCGAGGCCGAAGGCGGCGCCGACCAGCCCCATGTACCGGCCGCGTCGGCGCGCGGGCACGATGTCCGCGATGATCGCCTGGACGCCGATCATCAGGCCGCCCGCGCCGACGCCCTGCACCGCGCGGTAGGCGATCAGCTGGTCCATGGTCGACGCGCGGCCCGCCAGCGCGGAGCCGACGACGAACACGAGGATCGCGAACTGGAAGACGCCCTTGCGACCGAGCAGGTCGCCGAGCTTTCCGTAGACCGGCAGTCCGACGGTGGCGGTGAGCAGGTAGGCGGTGATCGCCCAGGACATCCGGTCCAGGCCGTGCAGTTCGCCGACGATCCGGGGGAGCGCGGTGGCGACGATCATCTGCTCCAGGGCGGCGAGCAGCAGCGCCGTCATCAGCGCGAGGAGGACCAGCCGGACCCGGCGCGGGCTCAGGTCCGGCTCGACGACCGGCACCGGGGGCGGCGGGCCCCCGGCCGGCGGTGCCGCGACCGGCTCGTCCTGCGTCAGAGTGATCCCGCCCACGTGCCGCTCCCCTCGTCGCACCGCCGGACAACTCCCGCGTGAAAGCGACAACTACGGGCAAGCACGGCGAGTTACGGGACAGGGAAGGGCCACAACGAGATCACTCGAACCGGTGAGGAACCAACTCCGCACGCCTCACGAGAGGTTGCCGCCTCTCACTGCTCGACCTCCGCGGCCAGCCTGGCCAGCAGGGCGTCGTGGATACGGACGAGGCCCTTGGGCGCGAAGGTCTTCTCGAAGAAGCCGCCGATGCCGCCGGCGCCGTTCCAGACGGTGGTCACGACGACGCGGGAGCGACCGTCACCGGCCGGGGTGACCCGCCAGGTGGTGACCATGGAGGAGTTGCGGTCCTTCTCGACCAGTTCGCCGTCGGTCGGCTCGGTGACCTCCAGGAGGCAGTCACGGACGCGCTTGCTGGTGGCCTGGAGCTTCCAGTGCACGAGGGTGCCCTCGCCGTCGCCGCCCTCGCGGACCTCGTACTCGCTGAACTGCTCGGGCAGCACTTTCGCGCGGGTGCCGCTGTAGTCGGCGAGGGCGTCGAACACCGTCTCCGCGTCCGCCGCGACGATCCGCTCCGTAGTGGCTTCGACCTGCGCCATCGCTTACCTCCAGGGCATGGGTTCTCAGGGTCGGGGCAAGCCAACCACCCCCGCGTGCGGCCGCCCAAATCGGGGCTTCGGATGTGGTCGGAGGGTGGCCGGAAATGTCGTCCGCACGATCACGGGAACGCTTGTTCTATTCTGTGGCGCAGCGACACCGAGGAGGCGTCATGCGCTGGGAGAACCTCTCACCGGGCTCCGAACACAGCCGGGCCGACACCGTGCTGTTCGGCGCGGAGGCGGTCACGACCCGCACCTTCGACGCCCCGGAGTTCCGTGGCGTCACCTTCCACGAGGTCCGGGCCCGCTCGATCGTCAACCGGGTGCCGGGGGCCTCCCGCATGCCGTTCGAGTGGACGGTGAACCCCTACCGGGGCTGCACGCACGCGTGCGTCTACTGTTTCGCGCGCAGGACCCACAGCCGTCTGGGCCTCGACACCGGTCTCGGCTTCGACAGCCAGATCGTGGTCACGGTGAACGCGCCCGAGCTGCTGCGCCACCGGCTGGCCTCCCCCGGCTGGCGGGGCGAGCACATCGCGATGGGCACGAACGTCGACTGCTACCAGCGGGCGGAGGGCCGCTACCGGCTGATGCCGGGCATCCTCGCCGCCCTGCGCGACCACGCCAACCCGTTCTCGATCCTCACCAAGGGCACGCTGATCCTGCGGGACCTCCCGCTGCTGAAGGAGGCCGCCCGGGTGACCGACGTGGGCGTCTCGGTCTCGGTGGGGTTCACCGACGAGGGGCTGTGGCGGACGGCCGAGCCGGGCACCCCTGCCCCGGAACGGCGGCTGGACGTGGTCCGGACGTTCACCGGGCACGGCATCGACTGCGGGGTCCTGATGGCGCCGGTGATCCCGTTCCTGGGCGACCGCCCGGACCAGTTGCGGGCGGCGGTGCGGGCGGTCGCGGCCTCGGGCGCCACCTCCGTCACCCCCCTGGTGCTGCATCTGCGGCCGGGCGCCCGCCAGTGGTTCATGTCCTGGCTCGGGCGGCACCATCCGTATCTGGTGGCCCGCTACGAGCGGCTGTACGCGGACGGCGCCTACGCCCCGAAGTGGTACCAGCGCCGCATCACCCGCCAGGTGCACGAACTGGCCGAGGAGTACGGCATCGGCCCCGCCCGGGCGGGGACGCCCCGCCGGATCCGCGCCGTCGGGCCCGCCGGGCCGGCCGGGCCCCCGGCGGTCGAGCCGACCCGACTGACGCTCCTTTAAGAGCGTTTAAGAGCGTTCGAGCGCATCCGGCGACCCGATCGGGTCAAGAATCGCCAGAACGGGTTCGGATGGGGCCCCATACCGGGACGATGCCGCGTGAACCGTGAGCCCGCGGTCCGCCGCACCTCCGTCCTGGGAGGACCCCGCCATGAGAAAACGCGCAGCCGTGCTGTGCGGTGCCGCCGTCGTCCTGGCCGGATGCCTCACGGCCGCGCCCGCCGAGGCCGGCTCCCCGCGCGCCGCGAAGACCCCGCACGCCGCGAAGCCGGTGTGGAAGGAGTGCGGCACCGACGACTACCCGACGCTGCAGTGCGCGTCCGTCGAGGTGCCGCTCGACCACACCGACCCCGCCGGGCGGAGGATCACGCTCGCGCTGTCCCGCGTCCCGCACACCGCGGAGCGGTACCAGGGCCCCCTGGTGGTGAACCCGGGCGGCCCCGGCGGCAGCGGTCTGACGCTCGCCGGGTTCGTCGCGGCGGCGCTGCCGAAACGGGTGGCCGCCCAGTACGACGTCATCGGTTTCGACCCGCGCGGGGTGGGCGCGAGCGAGCCGGCGCTGGACTGCGCACCGGGCCACTTCGGCCCGGTGCGCCCGGACCCGGTGCCGACCTCGCCCGAGGTCGAACGGGCGAACCTCGCGCGCGTGCGGTCGTTCGCCGCGGCCTGCGGACGCGAGTACGCCGATCTGCTGCCGCACATCGACACGGACAGCACGGTGCGCGACCTGGACGCGATCCGGCGGGCGCTGGGCGCGGAGAAGCTCAACTACTTCGGGTACTCCTACGGCACCTACCTGGGCGCCGTCTACGCCAAGCGGTTCCCGGAGCGGGTGCGGCGCCTGGTCCTGGACTCGGTCGTCGACCCCACCAGGGTCTGGTACGACGCCAACCTCGACCAGGACCACGCCTTCGACGACCGCCACCGCGCCTTCATGGCCTGGGTCGCCGAGCACGACCCGGCGTACGGGCTGGGCACCGACCCGGAGAAGGTCGAGGCCGCGTGGTACGCGATGCGCGCGGCGCTGAGGAAGGACCCGGCCGGCGGGAGGGTGGGCGCCGCCGAACTGGAGGACACCTACCTCCCGGGCGGCTACTACAACGGCTACTGGCCCTACCTCGCGGAGGCGTTCTCGGCGTACGTGAACCAGCGGGACGCCGAACCGCTGATCGAGGCGTACGAGAACTTCGGCGCGAGCGACGCCGCCGCCGGCAACGGCTACAGCGTCTACACCGCGGTGCAGTGCCGGGACGCCGCCTGGCCGCGTGACTGGCGGCAGTGGCGCAAGGACACCTGGGAGGTGTACGCGCGGGCGCCCTTCATGGCCTGGAACAACGCCTGGTACAACGCGCCGTGCGCGTTCTGGCCGGCCGGGTCGCTGCGGCCGGAGCGCGTCCGCAACGACGGGCTGCCGCCGGTGCTGCTGTTCCAGGCGACGCACGACGCGGCGACCCCGTACCAGGGCGGTGTCACCGTCCACCGGCTGCTGGCGCGCTCCAGCCTGGTGGTCGAGTCGGGCGGCGGCAACCACGGCATCACGCTGAGCGGGAACGCCTGCCTGGACCGGCATCTGACGGCCTACCTGACCGACGGGACCGTGCCGCGCGGGAGCGGCGGCGAGGCCGACGCGGTGTGCGCGGCGCTGCCCGACCCCGAGCCGCTGACGTCGAAGGCGGCGCCGACGACGGCGCGCGGTTCGACGCTGCACGGTCTGCTCGGCTTCCGGAGCTGAGGCATGACGACCCCTCGGGGCGGGTTGTAGTACCCCATGGTCCATCATGAACGCATGAGCGCCCTGACCCGCATCCCCGCCCCCGACGGTGTGGCCCCCGCCGCCCAGTACACCCACGTGGTGACGGGCACGGGCCGCTTCGTCGTCGTCTCCGGCCAGCTCGCCCTGGACGAGGACGGCGAACTCGTCGGCGCGGGCGACGCCGGGGCCCAGGCCCGCCAGGTGTTCGAGAACCTGCGGCGCTGCCTGGCCGCCGCCGGGGCGACCTTCGACGACGTCGTGAAGCTCACCTTCTTCGTGACCGACATGGCGCACATGCCTGCCATCCGCGCGGCCCGCGCCGAGCACATACCGGACGACCGGCTGCCGGCCGCGTCCGCCGTGCGGGTCGCCGGGCTGGTCCGCCCGGAGTTCCTGATGGAGATCGAGGCCTTCGCCGTGGTGGGAGCGTGAGCGGGCTCGTGCTGCGGCCCATGACCGCCGACGACTGCGAGGCCGTCGCCGGGATCCGGACACGCGGGTGGCAGCACGCGTACCGGGGTCTCGTCCCGCAGCCGTACCTCGACGGCCTCGACGCCGGGGCCGACGCCGAACGGCACCGCGCCCGTCTGGCCGACGGCGACGGCACTGTGGTGAACCTGGTCGCCGAGGCCGACGGCGGCGAGCTCGCGGGATGGGCCGCGTTCGGTCCGTACCGGGACGGCGACGTGCGTACCGAGGACGCGGAACTGTACGCCCTCTACCTGCCTCCCGAGCGCATCGGCCAGGGCGTGGCACGGACCCTGCTGACCGAGGTGACCCACCGCTGCGCCGCCGCCGACCACCCGCGCATACGTCTGTGGGTCCTCGGGGGCAACGCCCGCGCCCGCCGTTTCTACGAGCGGGCGGGGTTCGGCGCGGACGGGGCGGAGGAGTCCTTCGAGGTGGACGGGGTGGTGGTGCCCGAAGTGCGGTACACGAAGGAGCTCACCGGGCGGCCCTAGCGCGGCCGGGGGATCCGGGCCAGCGCGTGCACGGCCGCCTCGGCCAGCGCCGGATGGGCGAGGGCGTCGTCGAGCACGGGCACGGCGCGCGGGTCGCCGAGTTCGCCCAGCCCTTCCACGCAGGCCAGCGCGACCCGGCGGTACGGGTCGTGGGGGCGCAGACGCCGCCGCAAGGTGGTGATCAGGGCCGGGACCGCCTCGGGAGCGCGCAGTGCGGTCAGCAGGCGGACGGGGTACAGGGCGTAGGCGACGCGGAGTTCGTTGGTGGCGAGGGCGGCGGCGGCGCGGGCGGTGCGCGGGTCGCCGAGGCGGGCCAGGGCGTGGGCGGCGGAGGCGCAGCGCGGCGGGTCCCGGTGGTTGAGGAGCAGCACCAGCGCCTCGAAGGCCCGCCGGTCCCCCGCCACCCCCAGCCGGAACGCGGCCAGTTCCCGCGCCCACAGCGGCTGCCCGGCTTCGGTGAGGACGCCGGCCAGGGTGTCGAGGTCGTCCGTGTCCAGGAGACGGTCGTACACCGTCGATCCGCCAGCCTCCGTCCGTAAGCGTTCCGTGAGCGATCGCAGCTCTTCGTCCATGGTGCAGAGGTTAGGGGTGTGCGGGGCCCTTCGGGACGTACCTCACAAAGCCGAGGGCTGGTGCGCTCGTTACCCGCGGGTTAAGCTCAGACGAGCGAGTTACCCACTCGCGATCCTCCTCATGGCGGTCTGGTGACGCGGCCGCCCTGAGTGGCAGTCGGTTCGGTACCCCGTGTACCGCAGTACGGCTCGGCCCCGGGACAGGGCCGGCCGGGCGGGCCGTCGTCCACCGACGGCACCGGGCGTGTGCGCTCGCAGCCCGGACCCCGCCCGCATCCCGCACGCGCCCGGTGCGCCCTTCGGTGCATCGGGGCGTGGCTCCCGTCGTCACCCTCATTCCTGGAGTCCCGCGATGGCCACTCCCCTCTCCGACACCCCTCTGTCCCCGCTCCGGACCGTCGCCGTGGTCGGTCTCGGCACGATGGGCACCGGCATCGCCGAGGTCCTGGCCGGCGCCGGCCGCGATGTCATCGGCATCGACATCAGCGAGGCCCAGACCGCCCGGTGCGTCGCCGCCCTGGAGGCCTCCACCGCCCGCGCCGTGGAGCGCGGCCGGCTCACCGAGGAGCGGCGTGCGGACCTCCTCGCCCGCGTGACCACCTCCACCGACCTCACGGCGGCGGCCGACGCCGACCTGGTGATCGAGGTGGCGCCGGAGTCGTACGGGATCAAGCAGCAGATCCTCCGTGAACTCGACGGGATCGTGGGGCCGAGGACCCTTCTGGCGACCGGTACCAACGCCCTGTCCGTCACGCGTCTCGCCGCCGAATCGGCCCGCCCCGAGCGGGTGCTGGGCATGCACTTCTTCAACCCGGCGCCGGCGATGAAGCTGGTGGAGGTCGTCTCCTGCGTGCTGACCGCCCCCGCGGCCGTCACCGCGGTCACCGATCTCGCGCTGGACCTGGGCAAGGAGCCCGTGGCGGTCGGCGACCGGCCCGGATTCGTCGCCGACGGGCTGCTGTTCGGCTACCTCAACCAGGCCGCCGCGATGTACGAGGCCAACTACGCCTCCCGGGAGGACATCGACGCCGCGATGCGGCTGGGCTGCGGACTGCCCATGGGCCCGCTGGCACTGCTGGACCTGATCGGCGTCGACACCGCGCGCACGGTCCTGGAGGCCATGTACGCCGAGTCCGGTGACCGGCTGCACGCCCCGGCCCCGATCCTCAAGCAGCTCAGCGAGGCGGGCCTGACGGGCCGCAAGGCGGGGCGCGGTTTCTACACGTACGAGGCTCCGGGCAGCAACGCCGTCGTGCGGGACGCCCTGACCCCGCCGGAAGGCGGCTCCCCCACCGCCGGCCGTCCGGTGCGTTCGGTGGGCGTCGCGGGCTCCGGCACCATGGCCTCCGGTATCGCCGAGGTCTTCGCCAAGGCCGGCTACGAGGTGGTCCTGGCCGCCCGCAGCGCGGAGAAGGCGCAGGGCGCCAGGGCCCGGATCGGGAAGAACCTGGCGCGCTCGGTCGACAAGGGCCGGATGACCGCCGGGGCCGCCGCCCGGGCCCTGGAGCGGGTGCGTCCGACGGGCGCGTACGACGACTTCGCCGACGTCGATCTCGCGGTCGAGGCGGTCGCCGAGGACCTGGACGTCAAGCGGCAGCTGTTCACGACGCTGGACAAGGTCTGCAAGCCGGGCGCGGTCCTCGCCACCACCACCTCCTCCCTCCCGGTCGTCGCCTGCGCCCGTGCCACCTCGCGCCCGCAGGACGTGGTCGGCATGCACTTCTTCAACCCCGCGCCGGCCATGAAACTGGTCGAGGTGGTGCGTACGGTGCTGACCGCCGACGACGTGCACGCCACCGTGCACGAGGTCTGCGGCACGATCCGCAAGCACGCCGTGGACTGCGGCGACCGGGCCGGGTTCATCGTGAACGCGCTGCTGTTCCCGTATCTCAACAACGCGATCAAGATGGTGCAGGAGCACTACGCGTCCCTCGACGACGTCGACACCGCGATGAAGCTGGGCGGCGGCTACCCGATGGGGCCGTTCGAGCTGCTCGACGTCGTCGGCCTGGACGTCTCGCTCGCCATCGAGAGGGTGCTGCACCGCGAGTTCCGCGACCCGGGTCTCGCGCCGGCGCCGCTGCTGGAGCACCTGGTGGCCGCGGGCTGCCTCGGCCGCAAGACCGGCCGCGGCTTCCGCGAGTATGCCAAGCGCTGAGCGGCGCCCCGGCGACCGGTTCGAGGGCGGTGCGCAGTGGGGCGGGCTGCTGGGCCCCGACCGGTTCCCGCCACCGGCCCGTAGCGTCCCTCCCCCGCCCGGTAGGGGCGGGGGAGCCTGCGGTCATGCGCACCGAGCTGCGCACATGCAGTACGTTCAGGGCATGTCCCAGCCCGCCAAGTCCGCACGTACACCAGCCACGACCGAGCAGCAGCCGGAAAGCGCCGCAGGCTCCCGTGCCGCCGCCCAGCGGCTCAGAATGCGCCGGGAACTGGCGGCCGCCGCGATGGAGCTGTTCGCGACCAAGGGGTACGAGGCGACCACCGTCGACGAGATCGCGGCCGCCGCCGGGGTCGCCCGCCGCACCTTCTTCCGTCACTTCCGCTCCAAGGAAGAGGCGATCTTCCCCGACCACGACGACACCCTGGTCCGCGCCGAGGCGGTGCTCAACGCCGCCCCCGCACACGAGCATCCGCTCGACACGGTGTGCCGCGGCATCAAGGAGGTCATGAGGATGTACGCGGCGCGGCCGGAGATCTCGGTCGCCCGCTACCGGCTGACGCGCGAGGTGCCCACCCTGCGCGAGGCGGAGATCGCGTCGGTGGCCCGCTACGAGCGCCTGTTCACCCGCTATCTGCTCGGTCACTTCGACGAGCACGCGCACGACGACGACGCCAACGACG
Source organism: Streptomyces pimonensis (assembly GCF_041380215.1). Taxonomy (NCBI): domain Bacteria; kingdom Bacillati; phylum Actinomycetota; class Actinomycetes; order Kitasatosporales; family Streptomycetaceae; genus Streptomyces; species Streptomyces pimonensis. The sequence goes on along the minus strand of NZ_JAHWZY010000020.1, from coordinate 98,343 downwards.
ACCCGCTGCTGGCGGAGGTCGCCGCGTCCGCCGTGGTCACCGCCCACAACCACGTGCTGCGACGCTGGCTGCGGGCCGACGGGCAGGGCGACGTGGAGGCCCAGTTGGACCACGCCTTCGCGATCGTCCGCAAGACCTTCGGCAGCGGGATCATGGCGGGCCGGCGCACCGCGCCGCCGAAGCCGCCGACCGTCTCGGCGTCCGCGCACGGCGAGGTCCTGGTGACGGTCGCCCATGTGGACGCCCCGCTGGACGAGGTGATGCGGACCATCGAGCAGGCGCTCAAGCAGCGCTGAACAGCCCTCGAGGAGCGCGGAACAGACCGCTCGACGCTGTGATGACGGCCACCCCACCGGGTGGCCGTTTCGCCATGTCAGGAGCGCTTTTCACGCCCGTTTCCGGGCCGGTTCGATCGATCATCGCTCACCTGATGGGTAAAGGTTTCACCTGAGCCAAAGTTCTGGCACGCAGTGCCTTGCCGGATGACACGGCGTGCCATACGTTGAAGATGTCCGGGCGAGTCCCGGCGGGCCCACCGCCCGCACGCCCGGACGCCTGCGTCACAGGCAACCTCCCGCGCACACCAAGCGCTGCCGAAGCACCACCGCCGGACCGACGGCATCCCCGACCCCTCAGCAGCACACCGACGTAACCCTCAGCGCCCCTCCCTCAGGGCGCTCATCGCCGGAGGCAACACCGTGACCGTGAAGGACATCCTGGCCGCGATCCAGTCGCCCGACTCCACGCCGGAGGACTTCGCCGCCCTGCCGCTCCCCGAGTCGTACCGCGCGATCACCGTGCACAAGGACGAGACGGAGATGTTCGCGGGCCTCGAGACCCGTGACAAGGACCCCCGCAAGTCGATCCACCTCGACGACGTGCCGCTGCCCGAACTGGGGCCGGGCGAGGCCCTGGTGGCCGTCATGGCCTCCTCGGTCAACTACAACTCGGTGTGGACCTCGATCTTCGAGCCGCTGTCGACGTTCGGCTTCCTGGAGCGTTACGGCCGGCTCAGCGAACTCACCAAGCGCCACGACCTGCCGTACCACATCATCGGCTCCGACCTCGCGGGCGTGGTGCTGCGCACCGGCCCCGGCGTCAACGCCTGGCGCCCCGGCGACGAGGTCGTCGCCCACTGCCTCTCCGTCGAGCTGGAGTCCAGCGACGGCCACAACGACACGATGCTCGACCCCGAGCAGCGCATCTGGGGCTTCGAGACCAACTTCGGCGGCCTCGCCGAGATCGCACTGGTGAAGTCCAACCAGCTGATGCCCAAGCCGGACCACCTCAGCTGGGAGGAGGCCGCCGCGCCGGGCCTGGTCAACTCCACCGCGTACCGGCAGCTGGTGTCCCGCAACGGCGCCGGCATGAAGCAGGGCGACAACGTCCTCATCTGGGGCGCGAGCGGCGGACTCGGCAGCTACGCCACCCAGTTCGCGCTGGCCGGCGGCGCCAACCCGATCTGCGTCGTCTCCAGCGACCAGAAGGCGGACATCTGCCGGTCGATGGGTGCCGAGGCGATCATCGACCGCAACGCCGAGGGCTACGAGTTCTGGAAGGACGAGAACACCCAGGACCCGAAGGAGTGGAAGCGCTTCGGCAAGCGCATCCGCGAACTCACCGGCGGAGAGGACATCGACATCGTCTTCGAGCACCCCGGCCGCGAGACCTTCGGCGCCTCGGTCTTCGTCACCCGCAAGGGCGGCACCATCACCACCTGCGCGTCGACCTCGGGCTACCTGCACGAGTACGACAACCGCTACCTGTGGATGTCCCTGAAGCGCATCATCGGCTCCCACTTCGCCAACTACCGCGAGGCGTGGGAGGCCAACCGCCTGATCTCCAAGGGCAGGATCCACCCGACGCTCTCCAGGACGTACCCCCTGGAGGACACCGGACAGGCGGCGTACGACGTCCACCGCAACCTGCACCAGGGCAAGGTCGGCGTGCTGTGCATGGCGCCCCAGGAGGGCCTGGGCGTGCGCGACCACGAGAAGCGCGCGAAGCACATCGACGCCATCAACCGCTTCCGCGACATCTGAGGGCCGGGAGATGACAGAGCGTCGGACCGCGCCCGCGGCGCAGGGCGCGCCGTCCACGGCGGAGCCGCCGGCCGGCCCGGCGGAGGAGACGGGGACAAGGGGGCGCAGTGACCACGGGCCGGGGAACCTCGGCACCGGCACGGAGCGCCCTGCGTCGCAGGCGCAGAAGGGGAAGGACCGTCCGTGGCTCATGCGGACGTACGCCGGTCACTCGACCGCCGAGGCGTCCAACGAGCTGTACCGGCGCAACCTCGCCAAGGGACAGACGGGGCTGTCGGTCGCGTTCGACCTGCCGACCCAGACCGGGTACGACCCCGACCACATCCTCGCCCGCGGCGAGGTCGGCCGGGTCGGCGTGCCGGTCGCGCACCTCGGTGACATGCGCCGGCTGTTCCAGGACATCCCCCTGGAGCAGATGAACACCTCGATGACGATCAACGCCACCGCCATGTGGCTGCTGGCGCTCTACCAGGTCGTCGCCGAGGAGCAGGGCGCGGACGTCAGCCGGCTCCAGGGCACGACCCAGAACGACATCGTGAAGGAGTACCTGTCCCGGGGTACGCACGTCTTCCCGCCGGGCCCGTCGCTCCGCCTCACGACGGACATGATCGCGTACACGGTCTCCCGCATGCCGAAGTGGAACCCGGTCAACATCTGCAGCTACCACCTGCAGGAGGCCGGGGCCACGCCGGTGCAGGAGATCGCGTACGCGATGTCCACCGCGATCGCCGTGCTCGACGCGGTGCGCGACAGCGGGCAGGTGCCCCGGGAGCGCATGGGCGACGTGGTCGGCCGCATCTCCTTCTTCGTCAACGCGGGCGTCCGCTTCGTCGAGGAGATGTGCAAGATGCGCGCCTTCGGCCGCATCTGGGACCAGGTCACCCGCGAGCGGTACGGCATCGAGAACCCCAGGCACCGCCGCTTCCGCTACGGCGTCCAGGTCAACTCCCTCGGGCTGACCGAGGCGCAGCCGGAGAACAACGTCCAGCGGATCGTGCTGGAGATGCTGGCCGTCACCCTCTCCAAGGACGCCCGCGCGCGTGCCGTGCAGCTGCCGGCCTGGAACGAGGCCCTGGGCCTGCCCCGCCCCTGGGACCAGCAGTGGTCGCTGCGCATCCAGCAGGTCCTGGCGTACGAGAGCGACCTGCTGGAGTACGACGACATCTTCGCGGGGTCGAAGGTGATCGAGGCGAAGGTGGGCCAGCTGGTCGCGGACTCGCTCGCGGAGATGGAGCGGATCGAGGGGATGGGCGGCGCGATGGCCGCCGTCGAGTCCGGTTACCTCAAGTCCCGGCTGGTGTCCTCGCACGCCGAGCGACGGGCCCGGATCGAGTCGGGCGAGGAGAAGGTCATCGGTGTCAACGCCTTCGAGGACACCGAGCCGAACCCGCTGACCGCCGACCTGGACACCGCGATCCAGACGGTCGACCCCGCGGTGGAGGCCCGGGTCGTCGCCTCGCTGCGGAGCTGGCGCGACACCCGCTACCAGCCGCCCTTCAACCACCCGCGCCCCTGCAAGGCGCTGGAGAAGCTGAAGGAGGCCGCGAAGGGCGCCGACAACCTCATGGAGGCCACCCTGGAGTGCGCCCGCGCCGGCGTCACGACCGGCGAGTGGGCCGGGGCGCTGCGCGAGGTGTTCGGCGAGTTCCGGGCTCCGACCGGTGTCTCCTCCGCCCCGGTGGCGGTCGCCGCCGAGGAGGGCTCGGCCCTGTCGGAGGTCCGCCGCACGGTGGAACGGACGGCCGGGGACCTCGGCGTCGGCAAGCTGCGCTTCCTGGTCGGCAAGCCGGGCCTGGACGGGCACTCCAACGGCGCCGAGCAGATCGCCGTGCGGGCCCGCGACGCCGGGTTCGAGGTGGTCTACCAGGGCATCCGGCTCACCCCGGAGCAGATCGTGGACGCCGCCCTCGCCGAGGACGTGCACGCGGTGGGCCTGTCCGTCCTCTCCGGCTCGCACGCCCGGCTGGTGCCGGACGTGCTCGAACGGCTCCGTGCGGCCGGTGCCGCGGACATACCGGTGATCGTCGGTGGCATCATCCCCAGCGGTGACGCCGAACAGCTGCGGGCCGCCGGAGTGGCCGCGGTCTTCACCCCGAAGGACTTCGACATCACCGGGATCATCGGCCGCATCGTCGACGAGATCCGCACAGCGAACCGGCTCGACCCTCTGGAGGTCCCCGCATGACCGCCCACCCGTCGCCCACCACCGCTCTTCCGACGGACGGCTCCGCCGCACGTCCCTTCCACCGTCTGCGTCCCCGCCGCTCCTGTCTCGCGGTGCCGGGAAGCAACCCGCGCTTCCTGGAGAAGGCGCAGGGCCTCCCGGCGGACCAGGTCTTCCTGGACCTGGAGGACGCCTGCGCGCCGCTCGCCAAGCCTGAGGCGCGGCACACCGTCGTGAAGTTCCTCAACGAGGGCGACTGGACCGGCAAGACCCGCGTCGTACGCGTCAACGACTGGACGACGGAGTGGACGTACCGGGACGTCGTGACGGTCGTCGAGGGCGCAGGGCCGAACCTCGACTGCATCATGCTGCCGAAGGTCCAGGACGCCCAGCAGGTCGTGGCACTGGACCTGCTGCTGACCCAGATCGAGAAGACCATGGGCTTCGAGGTCGGCCGGATCGGCATCGAGGCGCAGATCGAGAACGCCCGCGGCCTGAACAACGTCAACGGGATCGCGCAGGCCTCCCCGCGCGTCGAGACCATCATCTTCGGCCCGGCCGACTTCATGGCGTCCATCAACATGAAGTCCCTCGTCGTGGGCGAGCAGCCGCCCGGCTACCCGGCGGACGCCTACCACTACATCCTGATGAAGATCCTGATGGCCGCCCGCGCCAACGACCTCCAGGCGATCGACGGCCCCTACCTGCAGATCCGCAACGTGGACGGCTACCGCGAGGTCGCACAGCGCGCCGCCGCCCTCGGCTTCGACGGCAAGTGGGTGCTGCACCCGGGCCAGGTGGAGGCGTCCAACGAGATCTTCTCGCCGTCACAGGAGGACTACGACCACGCCGAGCTGATCCTGGACGCGTACGACTACTACACGTCCGAGGCGGGCGGCAGGAAGGGCTCCGCGATGCTCGGCGACGAGATGATCGACGAGGCCAGCCGCAAGATGGCCCTGGTCGTCTCGGGCAAGGGACGCGCGGCCGGCATGCGGCGCACGTCGAAGTTCGAGATCCCGGAGGCCTGAGCGCGATGCAGTTCGGACGCACCTACGAGGAGTTCGAGATCGGCGCGGTGTACAAGCACTGGCCGGGAAAGACGGTCACCGAGTACGACGACCACCTGTTCTGTCTCCTCACGATGAACCACCACCCGCTCCACATGGACAGCAACTACGCCGAGAGCACGACGGACTTCGGCAGGAACGTGGTGGTCGGCAACTACGTCTACTCACTCCTCCTCGGCATGTCGGTGCCCGACGTCTCCGGCAAGGCGATCGCCAACCTGGAGGTCGAGTCGCTCAAGCACGTGGCGCCGACCTTCCACGGCGACACGATCTACGGCCAGACCACCGTGCTCGACAAATGGCCGTCGACGTCGAGGAACGACCGCGGCATCGTCCACGTCGAGACCCGGGGCCACAAGCAGGACGGCACGCTGGTGTGCGTGTTCCGCCGCAAGGTGATGGTGCCGACCGGGACGTACATCAAGGAGCGCGGCGGCGAGCAGCCCGGCCGCCCGGAACCGAAGCAGCAGGAGAAGTAGCCATGGCGCGACTCGCCCGGACCGCCGGTCTGACCGACGTCCAGCAGGAGATCCTCTCCACCGTCCGCGACTTCGTGGACAAGGAGATCATCCCGGTCGCCACCGGGCTGGAGCACCGCGACGAGTACCCGCAGGCGATCGTCGACGGCCTGAAGGAGCTCGGCCTGTTCGGCCTGATGATCCCCGAGGAGTACGGGGGCCTGGGCGAGTCGCTCCTCACCTACGCGCTGTGCGTGGAGGAGATCGCCCGGGGATGGATGTCGGTGTCCGGCATCATCAACACGCACTTCATCGTGGCGTACATGCTCAAGCAGCACGGCACGCAGGAGCAGAAGAACCACTTCCTGCCGAGGATGGCGGCCGGCGACGTCCGGGGCGCCTTCTCGATGTCGGAGCCGGGCCTCGGCTCCGACGTGTCGGCGATCACGTCGAGGGCGGTGAAGGACGGCGGGGAGTACGTCCTGAACGGCCAGAAGATGTGGCTGACGAACGGCGGCACGTCGTCGCTGGTGGCCGTTCTGGTGCGGAGTGACGAAGGACACCCCGAGGGCACCGCGCCCCACCGGTCGATGACCACCTTCCTGGTGGAGAAGGAGCCGGGCTTCGGCGAGGTCCGCCCCGGCCTGACCGTCCCCGGCAAAATCGACAAGATGGGTTACAAGGGGGTCGACACGACCGAGCTCATCATGGACGACCTGCGGATTCCCGCCGATCGGGTGCTCGGCGGGACCACCGGCCGAGGTTTTTACCACATGATGGACGGGGTCGAGGTGGGCCGCGTCAATGTGGCGGCGCGTGGTTGCGGTGTCGCTCGGCGTGCCTTCGAGCTCGGCATCCGGTACGCCCAGCAGCGTCACACCTTCGGCAAGCCGATCGCCCAGCACCAGGCCGTCCAGTTCAAGCTGGCCGAGATGGCTACCAAGGTGGAGGCCGCGCATGCCATGATGGTGAACGCAGCGCGCAAAAAGGACTCCGGGGAGCGAAACGACCTCGAGGCAGGGATGGCGAAGTACCTCGCCTCCGAGTACTGCAAGGAGGTCGTGGAGGACGCCTTCCGGATCCACGGCGGCTACGGCTTCTCCAAGGAGTACGAGATCGAGCGCCTCTACCGGGAGGCGCCGATGCTGCTGATCGGTGAAGGCACCGCTGAGATCCAGAAAATGATCATCGGCCGCCGACTGCTCGAAGAGTATCGATTCCAGGGCTAGATGTCCGGATACGGGGTGTTTTCTTGGAGAAGATGATCACACCCCGTATGCGCTCTTCGGCCGCCGACTCGGCTGACTGCCTTACCCAGTTACGGCTCGGAACCGCTACGATCGCCGGAAAGCCGCCGTCCCCCGCAAGTGCGCGGCATCATCCGCTACGAAGGTCATCCATGCCCCACAGCCAAACCTCTGCACACCGCGACAGCCTCGCCGGCGTACGCCTCGCGCGCGGAGCATCGCCGTGGCTTCTGCCGACCGTCGCCACCGCAGCCGTCAGTCTGCTCCGCTCCCGCCGCTCGGGTGCCGCCAAGGCCGTCGCCGTCCCCGCCACCGCCCTGGCGGCGGGGATGCTGTGGTTCTTCCGCGACCCCGAGCGTGAGATCGCCCAGGGCAGGGTCATCTCGCCCGCCGACGGTGTGGTGCAGAGCATCATGCCGTGGAAGGACGGCCGTACCCGCGTCGCCATCTTCATGAGCCCGCTCAACGTCCACGTGAACCGGGCCCCGCTGTCCGGCACGGTGACGTCGGTCGAGCACATCCCCGGTGGCTTCGTTCCCGCCTTCAACAAGGAGAGCGAGAACAACGAGCGCGTCGTGTGGCACTTCGACACGGAGCTCGGCGACATCGAGATGATCCAGATCGCCGGCGCGGTGGCCCGCCGCATCGTCCCCTACGTGCCTCAGGGCACCAAGGTCGAGCAGGGCGAGCGCATCGGTCTGATCCGCTTCGGCTCACGCGTCGACATCTACCTGCCGGAAGGCGTGGAGGTGGCCGTCGAGGTCGGTCAGAAGACCGTGGCTGGGGTGACTCGCATTGACCGTGGTTGATCCCGAGACACAGGCCGGGTGGGTGCCCGAGGCCGACGAGGCGGACGACGAGGAGGAGATGCCCCTCTCGCTCCGCCTGTCGATAGCGGACACCCTCACCCTCGGCAACGCCACCTGCGGCTTCATGGCGGTGTACTTCACCACCACCGGCATCCTGATCCCGCACCTCCAGGGGAGCCAGGAGACCGGCATGGCGCGCCACAGCGCGGCCACCGCCGTCATCCTGATGCTGTGCGCGGCGGTCTTCGACCTGTTCGACGGCCTGGTGGCGCGCAAGCTGCGCTCCTCGCCGATGGGCGCCGAGCTGGACAACCTGTCCGACCTGATCAGCTTCGGGCTGGCGCCGGCGTACTTCGTCCTGGTCTACGGCATGGTCGCGGACGACGCGCACCAGAGAGTGGCCGCGGTCGGGGCGATCGTGGTGCTGCTGGCGGTGGTGCTGAGGCTGGCGCGGTTCTCCTGCGTCACGGTGAAGGACGGCACCTTCCAGGGCATGCCGTCGCCCTTCGGGGCGCTGACGGTGGTCTCGATCGTGCTGCTGGAGCTGCCGTTCGTGGCGACGCTGCTGGCGATCATCGGTACGGCCTGGCTGATGGTGAGCCGGGTGGAGTACCCCAAGCCGCGGGGCCGCCTCGCGGTGGCGATGCTCTCCTGGATCGTGCTGTCGATGGGCCTGCTGGCGGCGTGGGCGTTCGACGCGCCGAGCGGTCAGATGCTGCTGCAGACGGGCTGTGCGCTGCAGCTGGTGATGGGGGCGGTGATCCCTCTGTTCGCGACGGCGCGTCGTGTGAACACTTTCCGCGACAACCGCCGTGAGGCGCGGGCGGCGCAGCTTCCGTAACGCGTGCGTTCGACGGGCCCCGGACCCGGGTCGGGTCCGGGGCCCGTCCGTCTCGCTCCCGGTGTGGCCGCCGGCCTCACCGGGGGCTCCGCCCCCGGACTCCCGGCCCTCGCCCGCCCGCCACCCGGCTCGGTCGGCTGAGGAGGGACCGCCGGACCCACCGGTGACGCGACCGAGCCGCGATTCGGCCGCGGCTCGGGAGGCCTCGTCCGGCCCCGCCCGTCCAGCCGTCCGGCGTTCGGGGACCGGGCCCGTTCGGGGCCGGAAGGGGGCCCGAGGGCGCAGCCTCCAGGGCCGGGAAGGGGCGGAGGAGGGCTCCGGCCTCAGCTCAGGAAGTCCCGCGCGATCCGCTCCGCCGTGCGTTCCAGGACCGGTCCCGCCTCCGCGATGCACTTCGCCACGTCCGGTTCGAGGTCCGTCAGGGCGTACGCCCGCCGGATCCCCGCCCGCCCCAGGACCTCCGGCGGCAGCGCGAGCCGTCCGCACACCGCGACCACCTCCCTGCCCGCCGCGCGCGCCGCCGCGGCGACACCCGCGGGGGCCTTCCCGTGCAGCGTCTGCTCGTCCAGGGACCCCTCCCCCGTGATCACGAGATCCGCCCGCTCCAACGCCGGCGCGAAGCCGAGCACGTCCAGCATGACCTCAATGCCGGGACGGAACCCGGCGCCCAGCAGCAGCGCGCCGAACCCGATGCCGCCCGCCGCGCCCGCCCCCGGAGACGCGGCGCACGCGGCGGCCTTCGCACCCGCCACCCCCTCCAGCACCTTCACGAAGTGCGCGAGCGCCGCGTCCAGCGTCTCCACGTCCTCCGGCGAGGCCCCCTTCTGCGGGCCGTACACCGCCGGCGCCCCCTGGGGCCCGGTCAGCGGATTGTCGACGTCACTGGCGAGCACGAACTCCACCGACGACAGCCGCGGGTCCAGTCCGGACAGATCCGCCGACGCCAGCTCCGCGAGCCCTCCGCCTCCCGGCGCCACCGGCTCGCCGTCCGCCGTCACGAACCGCGCGCCCAGCGCGGACAGCATGCCCGCACCGCCATCGGTGGTGGCGCTTCCGCCCACCCCGAACACGACGCTCCGCGCCCCCGCGTCCAGCGCGGCCCGCAGCAGTTCCCCCGAGCCGTACGTCGACGCCGTGAGCGGCGCGAACACCCCGGCCGGCAGCCGCTGCAGCCCGCTCGCCTCGGCCATCTCCACGACGGCCGTGTCACCGCGCAGCGCGTACGCCGCGGTCACCTCGTCCCCGAGGGGACCGGCGACCCGCACCTCCCGCCGTTCGAACCCGGCCGCGACCGCCGCGGCCACGGTGCCGTCGCCGCCGTCGGCCACCGGCAGCGCCTCGACCTCCAGGTCCGGTACGACCCGGCGCAGCCCGGCCGTCACCCGCCCGGCGACCTCGACGGCCGTCAGCGACCCCTTGAACTTGTCCGCGGCGACGAGCACCCGCTGTGCCGACCGCGTCGTACGAGTGCCGCTCCCTGCAGCGTCCGCCACTTGCATTCCCCTCGTTCTCCGGGCCTCGCGCACATGTCAAGGCCAGTCGCGCCGCTGTGACCTTAACCGTCGGGCACGGCGGCCGCCATGCCCTGCCCAGCCCGTGGAACAGCCCGTGGAACCACCCCGGACCGGGTAGACCGGGTCCCATGGGCACTGTGCACACGGGGCCGGGACTCGCCGACCGCGTCCTCGGGGGCCGGCTGGGCCGGATCACGGGCAACATGCTCGGCAAACCGGTGGAGCAGGGCGAGGTGTGGACGCGTGAGCGCATCGACCGCTACCTGCGGCGGACGGACGCCCTCCCCCTGACCGACTACCTCCCCGGTCCGCCGACCGGGAGCGAGGGCCTCGACCTGCGCCCCGAGTGGCGGTCCTGCGTCCGCGGCCGCGTCCACGGCAGCTGCCGGGACGACGACGTCGACTACGCGATCCTCGGCCTCGGCCTGCTGGAGACCCACGGCTTCGCCTTCAGTACCGAGCAGGTGCGTGCGCCTCCGGCGTCGTCCGGGCACCGACGTGTGCTGCCGTGCGCCCCGCGGGCCCGGCTCCGTCCCCGCGGCGGCGCCCGGCGCCGCGGTTACCCTTCCGGGCATGACCACCACCGAACCCGTCCAGGACTACGCCGCCTACATCGCCTCCCTCCCCCGTGTCCTCGCCGGCGCCGCCGTCCTCCTGCGGGACGCGCAGGGGCGGGTGCTGCTCGTCGAGCCGAACTACCGGGAGGGGTGGGTGCTGCCCGGCGGGACGGTCGAGTCGGACGACGGGGAGAGCCCGCGGGAGGGGGCGCGGCGGGAGACGGCCGAGGAGATCGGGCTGGACCGGAAGCCGGGGCGGCTGCTGGCGGTGGACTGGGTGCGCGGGCCGGGCCGGCCGCCGGTGGTGGCGTACCTGTACGACGGTGGCGTGCTCGGCGCGGACGACCTCGCGGCGATCCGGCTGCAGGAGTCGGAGCTGCTGTCCTGGCGGCTGGTGCCGCGCGGGGAGCTGGCCGAGTACCTCCACGGCTCCCTGGGCCGCCGGGTGTCGGCCGCGCTGGACGTCCTCGCCGAGGGTTCGGGCACCGCGGAGCTGGAGGACGGGTACCGGGTGCGCTGAGCCGACGCGGGGCGATATCCGCTCGCCGGGCCGGTGCCCCGCGGCCTACCCTCGGCCGCATGAGCAAGCCTCTCGTCGCCCTTCTCACCGGTGCCGGTGTCAGCACGGACTCCGGCATCCCCGACTACCGCGGGCCGAACGGACTGTGGCGCCGTGATCCCGGGGCCGAGAAGCTCGTGACGTACGAGTACTACATGGGCGACCCGGAGATCCGCCGCCGCTCCTGGCGGATGCGGCGCGCGAACTTCGCGCTCGCCGTCGAGCCGAACACCGCGCACCGCGCCGTGGTCGAGCTGGAGCGCTCGGGCGTGCCGGTGCGGGTGATCACGCAGAACGTGGACGGGCTGCACCAGCTCGCCGGGATGCCGGACCGCAAGGTGCTCGAACTCCACGGCACGGTGCGGAGCGTGGTGTGCACCGAGTGCCGTGCGCGGGGTTCGATGGAGGACGCCCTCGCCCGGGTCGAGGCCGGTGAGGACGATCCGCCGTGTCCGGAGTGCGGCGGCATCCTCAAGCCGGCGACGGTGATGTTCGGCGAGCACCTCGATCCCGTGGTGCTCGGCGAGGCGGCGGCGATCAGCAAGGCGTGCACCGTGTTCGTCGCCGCGGGCACCAGCCTCCAGGTCCACCCCGCCGCCGGACTCGCGGAGGTGGCCGCCGGCCACGGAGCCCGCCTGATCGTCGTCAACGCGGAGCCCACCCCGTACGACGACCTCGCCGACGAGGTGATCCGTGAGCCGATCGGCACCTCACTGCCCGGGCTGCTGCGCCGGATCGCCGCCTAGAACGCCGCCTAGAACAAGGCGGTTCCGCGTTCGAAGTCCAGCAGGCGCTGTTTGCGCTCCAGGCCGCCGCCGTAGCCGGTGAGGCCGCCGCTCGCGCCGATGACGCGGTGGCAGGGCACGATGATGCCGACCGGGTTGCGGCCGTTGGCGAGGCCGACCGCGCGGGAGGCCTTGGGGTTGCCGAGGGTGTCCGCGAGTTGGCCGTAGGTGCGGGTCTCGCCGTAGGGGATGCACGCCAGCTGCTCCCAGACCCGGCGTTGGAACGGGGTGCCGTGCAGGCGGAGTTCGAGGGTGAACTCCTTCAGCTCGCCCGCGAAGTACGCCTCCAGCTGTTCCTCCGTCTCGGCGAAGGGGGTGTCGTCGGGGGCTCCGAAGGCCTCCTCCGGTGGGCGGTGGCGCTGATCGGTCATGTAGAGGCCGCACAGGACGCCGTCGTCGGCGACGAGCGTCAGCGGGCCGTAGGGGCTGTCGGTCACGGTGTGCTGCTTCATCGGCTTGGGGTCCCTGGTTCCTTCATGCCGGCAGGAAGTTGACGGGGTGGCTGTCCGTCGCCCACAGGTACTGGACCGCGTACGCCCGCCAGGGCCGCCAGGCCGCCGCGCGTGCGGTGAGGGCGGCCGGGGTGGAGGGCAGGCCCAGTTCGCGGGCGGCGCGGCGGACGCCGAGGTCGGTGGGGAGGAAGGCGTCGGGATCGCCGAGGGCGCGCATGGCGATGACGTCGGCCGTCCAGGGGCCGAAGCCGGGGAGGGCGAGGAGCAGGGCGCGGGTCTCGGGCCAGTCGCTGTCGGCGCCCAGGTGGAGGTCGCCGTCGGCGAGCCGACGTACGAGCGTGGTGAACGTGGTGCGGCGGGTACGGGGCATGGCGAGGGTCTCGGGGTCGAGCTCGGCCAGCGCTCCGGGGGACGGGAAGAGGTGGGTGAGGCCGCCCTCGGGGTCGTCCACCGGTGTGCCGTGCGCGGTGACCAGGCGGGCCGCGTGGGTGCGGGCGGCGGCCGTGGAGACCTGCTGGCCGAGGACGGCCCGGACGGCGAACTCCGCCGCGTCGACCGTGCGCGGCACGCGGCGGCCGGGTGCCTTGTCGACGAGGGGTGCGAGGACCGGGTCCGCGCGCAGCTGCTCGTCGACGGCGACCGGGTCGGCGTCCAGGTCGAGCAGGCGGCGGCAGCGGCTGATGGCGACGGTGAGGTCGCGGGGGTCGCCGAGGGAGAGGCGGCAGGCGATGTGGTCGGGGTGCGGGGTGAGCGCCACGACGCCGTGGCCGTACGGCAGGCGCAGGGTGCGCCGGTAGGCGCCGTCCCGCCACTCCTCCACGCCGGGTACGGCGGTCGCGGCGAGGTGGCCGAAGAGGTTGCCGGGGTTGAGCGGGGCGCGGAACGGCAGGCGCAGGCAGAGCACTCCGGGGGTGGTGAGGGGGGTGTTCCCCGGTGCCCGGGTGCGCAGTTCGCCCGGGGCGAGCGCGTAGACCTCGCGGACGGTGTCGTTGAAGGCGCGGACGGAGGAGAAGCCGGCCGCGAAGGCGATCTGTGCCATCGGCAGGTCCGTCGTCTCGATGAGCAGCCGCGCGGTCCGGGCGCGCTGGGCCCGGGCGAGCGCGAGGGGGCCCGCGCCCAGCTCGGCGAGCAGTTGGCGTTCGACCTGCCGGGTGCTGTAGCCGAGCCGGGCGGCGAGACCGGGCACGCCCTCGCGGTCGACGACGCCGTCGGCGATCAGCCGCATGGCACGGGCCACCGCGTCGGCCCGCTGGTCCCACTCCGGTGAGCCGGGGCTGGTGTCGGGCCGGCAGCGTTTGCAGGCCCGGAACCCGGCCTGCTGGCAGGCCGCCGCGCTCGGGTGGAAGACCATGTTCCCGGCCTTGGGCGGAACCACCGGGCAGCTGGGCCGGCAGTAGATGCCGGTGGTCAGGACGGCGGTGAAGAACCAGCCGTCGAACCGCGCGTCCTTCGACTGCACGGCGCGCACGCAGCGCTCGGTGTCGGTGTGCATCCCCTTCTGCATGCCTCAAGGATCGGGCACGGCCGGCATCCGGGTCTGGCAGGAATCCGACATCGACGTCACGTGTCCTGCGGCTGCCCGGATCGCCAGGCCGACTCGCGGAGCAGCCGCAGCCCGTTCAGGCCGACCAGCACGGTGGAGCCCTCGTGGCCGGCGACGCCGAGCGGCAGGGGAAGGTGGCCGGTGAGGTCCCACAGGACGAGGCCGGTGATGGCCGTGCCCGCGATGACGAGGTTCTGCACCACGAGCCGGCGGGCGGTGCGGGAGAGCCGCACGACCGCGGGGACGGCCGCGAGTTCGTCGCGTACGACGACCGCGTCCGCCGTCTCCAGGGCCAGGTCGGAGCCCGCGCGGCCCATGGCGATGCCGGCGTGGGCGGTGGCGAGGGCGGGCGCGTCGTTGACGCCGTCGCCGACGAAGAGCACCTTGCGGCCGGCCGTCTGGAGGTCCCGTACGGCGTGCGCCTTGTCCTCGGGGAGGAGGCCGGCGCGGATGTCCGTGAGGCCGGTCGCGGTGGCGACGCGGGCGGCGGCGTGGACGTTGTCGCCGGTCAGGAGGGTGGGGGCGGCGCCGGTGAGGGTCGTCAGGGCGGAGGCGGCGGCCGGGGCGTCGGGGCGGAGGCGGTCGGTGAGGGCGAGGGTTCCGACGGGGGCGCCGTCGCAGGTGACGCGGACGAGGGTCTCGCCGTGCTCCGCCTCCGCGGGGTCGGCGCGTCCGACGGTCACCACGGTCCCGTTGACCGTGGCGGTGATGCCGCGGCCGGGTGCGGCGGTGAACTCCGTGGCGGGGGCGAGGGGCAGGCCGCGGTCCTGGGCGGCGCTCACCACGGCGCGGGCCAGCGGGTGCTCGCTGGAGTGCTCGGCCGAGGCGGCCAGGGCGAGGAGGGCGTCCTCGTCCAGGCCGGAGCCGGGCAGCGGGCGCACGGCGGTCACCTCGGGGGCGCCCTCGGTGAGGGTGCCGGTCTTGTCGAGGGCCGTCGCGTCGATCTCGCCGAGGCGTTCCATGGCAACCGCCGACCTGACGAGGACGCCGTGGCGGCCGGCGTTGGCGATGGCGGAGAGCAGGGGCGGCATGGTGGCGAGGACGACCGCGCACGGCGAGGCGACGATCATGAAGGTCATGGCCCGGAGCAGGGCGTCGGTGAGGTTCTCGCCGAAGGCGAGCGGGACGCCGAACACCGCGAGGGTGGCGACGACCACGCCGACGGCGTACCGCTGCTCGATCTTCTCGATGAAGAGCTGGGTCGGCGCCTTGGTGCGGGAGGCCTCCTCGACCAGGGCGACGATGCGGGCGATCACCGAGTCCTCCGGGTCGCGGCCGACCCGGACGCGCAGGGCGCCGGTGCCGTTGAGCGTGCCGGCGAAGACGTCGTCGCCGGGGTGTTTGACGACCGGCAGGGACTCACCGGTGATGGTGGCCTGGTCGGCCTCGCTCACGCCGTCCAGGACGGTGCCGTCGGCGCCGATGCGTTCCCCGGGGCGGACCAGCAGGACGTCGCCGACGGCGAGTTCGGCGGTGGGCACGGTCTCCTCGCCGCGCTCGGTCACACGGGTCGCCGTCGTGGGCGCGAGGTCGAGCAGACCGCGTACGGAGTCGGCGGTGCGGGCGGTGGCCAGTGCCTCCAGGGCGCCGGAGGTGGCGAAGATGACGATGAGCAGGGCGCCGTCGAGGACCTGTCCGATCGCGGCGGCGCCCAGCGCGGCGACGATCATCAGCAGGTCGACGTCGAGGGTCTTCCCGCGCAGTGCGCGCAGTCCCTCGAGGGCCGGTTCCCAGCCGCCGCACGCATAGGCGACGGCGTACAGGGCCCCGCCGGCCCAGGACGGCGCACCGCCGAGATCGGCGGCGAGCCCGGCCAGGAAGGCGACGAGCGAGGCGAGCGCCCACCGCGCTTCCGGGAGGGCGAGGACACGGGTGCGGCGGCGCGTCGGCGGGGCGTCGGCGGACGACCGGGGCGCGGGGGCGAGAGTCACGGACACCCGGCCACCATACAGGAACACATGAAGACTCATTCATGCGTTCATATGCGATGAGTAGGATGTCCGCATGGGTCATGGAGCCGTCATCCCGCGAGACGACGCCGAGCGGGTTCGCCTGGACGCGGACAACGTCGCGAAGGTCGCCACCACGCTCCAGGCCCTGTCCACGCCCTCCCGGCTGCTGATCCTCGCCCGGCTGCGCGAGGGCCCGCTGCCCGCCACGGAGCTGGCGGCGGAGGTGGGCATGGAGCAGTCGGCCTGCTCGCACCAGCTGCGGCTGCTGCGCAATCTGGGCCTGGTGGTCGGCGAGCGCCGGGGCCGCTCCGTGGTGTACGCGCTGCACGACGACCATGTCGCCGGACTGCTCGACCAGGCCGTCTACCACGTGGAGCACCTGCGGCTGGGGATCAGCGACACGGCCGGGTGAGCAGCTCCCGCATGGTCTCGGCGGCGCGTACGGCGGCGTCCGCGCAGCAGTTGTTGAACAGCACGTGCAGCTCGTCCGTCCGCTGTGCCGCGCGGCGCAGCCGGGGGACCCAGGCGGCGAGCTCGGCCGCGTCGTAGTCGTGGCGGAAGCGGTC
The DNA here is from genome assembly GCF_041380215.1 of Streptomyces pimonensis. NCBI lineage: Bacteria > Bacillati > Actinomycetota > Actinomycetes > Kitasatosporales > Streptomycetaceae > Streptomyces > Streptomyces pimonensis. The sequence goes on along the minus strand of NZ_JAHWZY010000020.1, from coordinate 81,784 downwards.
CTCCTTGCTGCCCCTCCCCCACGCCCTGTTGCGGCCGTGGAACCGCACGACGGCGAGGGCGGGGCGGCTGACGGGCGCGACGGGCGGCAGGGAGCCGGTGAGCCCCTGGGCCATGTCCACGCCGACGGCCGTCGCGTCCAGCGCGGACAGCAGCGCGAGGGTGTCCTCGGCACGCCCCGCCTCCCACCACGCCGGATGCCGGAACTCGACGGCGAGCGGCCAGCCGGCCGTGCGCTGCGCGCACTCCTCCAACGTCCGCTCGGCCGGGGCGCCGGGCGCGAACCAGGGCGGGAACTGGAACAGTACGGCGCCCAGCCGCCCGGCCGCGCGCAGCGGCTCGACCGCCTCCGCGAACCTCCCCCACACCTCGTCCAGCAGGGCGCCGTCCACCGGCCGGTCCCGCAGGTCGGCGGGGAGCGCCTGCGGCCGGGTGGGGTGGCCGGTCAGCAGCGAGAACGCCTTGACGTCGAAGCGGAACCCGTCCGGCGTGCGCTCCACCCACAGCTCGCTGTTGCGGCGGCGGGGCAACGCGTAGTAGCCGGAGTCCACCTCGACGACGGGCAGCCTGGAGGCGTAGTGCCGCAGCCGCCCCTCGGCGCCCCGCCGGCCGCGCGGGTACCAGCCGCTCGCCACGAGCATGCGGTCCGTCCACGAACAGGCCCCGACCAGAATGTCACCCATGGGAGCCCGGTTACCCCGGGCTCCCGGGAGTGTGTCCTCCCCTACTCGGTCGCCGTGGGCCGGCGCGAGGCCGCCGTCGCCCCGTCCACGTCCGACAGCGGGCGCAGGCGGTAGGTGTACGCGTAGTCGCGGTCGGCGAAGAGCTTGAACTCGTCGTGGGTGTGCGCGCCCCAGCTGTCGTCGCCGCCGACGCCCATCTGGCGGTGGTTGACCCGCAGGACGACCGCGTCCCGCGGCGTCAGCTGGTAGTCGTGCCGGACGCCGGCCGACAGGTCCTCGGGGGTGAAGTGGGAGGCGTTGATCTCCAGGAGGGGTTCGCCCGACACCAGCAGGCCGCGCCCGCCGCCGTCGGTCAGGGCGGCCCAGCGGACGTCGGTCCTGTTGCCGTTCTCCTGCGGGCGGATGTAGGGGGTCCACTGGCCGGCCACGGTCGACCTGTGACGGCCCACGTCGGTACCGGTGTTGCGGTCCCAGTGGTTCTCCTCGGGGCCGCGGCCGTAGTAGTGCAGGCGGTCCAGGCGGCGCGGCAGGAACAGCAGCGTGCCGACCTCCGGGATGTACGGCAGGTTCGCCGCGCCCGGGTGCAGGGTGTTGTCGACCTTGATCTCGCCGTTGCCGAACACCGTGTAGGCGGTGGTGTACGCCGACTCCACGGTGGTGGGCAGCGTGCCGCGGACCGTGATCTCGACGGCCCGCCCGCCGAGGGCCCGCACGGCGACGTCGGTGACCTTCCGCCGGGCGCCGGCGTCGCGCCAGGTCCGGTTGCGGATGTGCTGGCCGTTGCCGCGGTCGTTGTCGGTGGGCGCCCGCCAGAAGTTGGGCACCGGCCCGGAGGTGATCAGGCGGGCGCCCATCGCCTCGTAGGAGGTGATGGTGCCGCTGCCCTTGTCGACGGTGACCGAGAAGCCCTTGCCGGTGATCCGGACGTCCCTCTCGCGCTCCTCGTGGCGCAGGGCCGGGACGCGCGACAGGGGCACCGGGGTCACGGCCGGGCTCGCGGCGCCGAGCGGGAGCTGTTGCCGGGCCACCTCGAAGCCCGCCTCGGCCCACTTCGTGGACTCCCGTGTGGTGAAGGAGAGGTGGAGGAAGTACTCCGTACCCGGGGCCGGGTTTTTCGGCAGGCGCACGGGCAGGGTGATGTCCTTCCCGGACAGCGGCGGCACGTCCAGCTGGTCCCGGGTCAGCCGTCCCCTCCGTACGACCTCGCCGTCGGCGACGAGCTCCCAGCGCCCGTCGAAATCGCGGAGGCCGGTGAACAGGTACTCGTTGGTGAGGGTGACCGCGCCGGGGGCGCCGCCGTCGAAGGTGCGGGCGGCGCCGATCGCCTGGTAGACGCGCTTGACCTCGGCGGCCTTGCCGGTGTGGCCGCGGTCGGCGGTGACGATGCCGTCCGCGAGGAAGGCCCCGTCGTTGGGGTTGTCGCCCCAGTCGCCGCCGTAGGCGAGGAACCTCCTGTCCGGGGGCCGCTTCGTCACGGCCTCGACGGTGGCGGCGTCGAACCAGAACCGCACACCGTCGTCGCCGGGTCCCCGGTCGTCCGAGGCCAGTTCGGCGGCGGTGAGGGCACGCGCGTAGACGCGGGCGCGGCGGACAGTGCCGCTGAACTCCCGGGTCTGGTTGTCGGCGTCGGACGCGAGGGCGAGCGGCGCGGTGGTGCTGCCGGGGCGCCGGGTGGTGGTCCGGGTCCCCCTCACCGCACCGTCGGCGTACAGGGTCAGCGTCCCGGTGTCCGCGTCGAAGACGCCCGCCACGTGGTGTTCGCGGCCGGTCCAGTCGTCCGGCAGCGTCCAGCTCGCGGTAATCCACTGACCGCCGGAGTGGATGAAGAACTCCAGGGTGCCGTCGGTCTGCTTGAGCGCGTACTGGGTGTCGCCCTTGGTGAGGACGGGCTGGTGGTAACCCGTCACGCCGGGGGTGATCCACGCCTCCAGGGTCAGCGAACCCGTGAGGTCGAGGCTGTCGTCGCGTTCGAAGACCGTGATGCCGGACAGGCCCTTGTCACGGTCGAGGCCGCCGCGGGCGGCGAGGATCTCGCCGCGCAGGCCGGCCGGTCCGGCCTCGGTGAGCAGGGTGCGGGCGGGGACGGGCGCGTAGAGGGACTGGTCGGCGAAGTCCCAGATCCAGCCGCCCTGGAGGACGTCGTGGCGGCGGACGACGTCCCAGTACTTCCTGAAGTTGCCGTTGGAGTTCCCCATCGCGTGGGAGTACTCGATCATGACGTACGGCCGGGTGTCGGCGGTGTCCTTCGCCCGCTGCTCGACACGCGCGGGGCTCTCGTACATCCTCGAGCGGATGTCGCTGATCCCCGGCCGGTCGTCGCCCTCGTACTGGATGACGCGGGTGGGGTCGTAGGAGCGGATCCAGTCGTGCATGGCGGTGAAGGTGGTGCCGCCACCGGCCTCGTTGCCGAGCGACCAGATGACCACCGAGGCGTGGTTCTTGTCGCGGTGGACCATGTTCCGGGCACGGGCGACGCAGGCCGCCGTCCACTGCGGGTGGTCGCCCGGGTACTCGGAACGGACGCCGTGGGTCTCGAGGTTGGTCTCGTCGACCAGGTAGAGGCCGTACTCGTCGGCGAGTTCGTACCACAGCGGGTTGTTGGGGTAGTGCGAGGTGCGGACGGAGTTCATGTTCATCCGCTTGATGAGCGTGATGTCCTCGACCAGGTCCTCGCGGGTGAGGGCGGTGCCGCGGGCCGGGTGCATCTCGTGACGGTTGGTGCCGCGGAAGGAGACGGGCTTGCCGTTGATCCGCATCAGTCCGTCCTCGATGGCGAACTCGCGGAAGCCGACGCGGTGGGACAGGGTCTCGACCACCTCGCCGGCCGGGTCGCGGAGCCTGAGGACGGCCGTGTAGAGCTCCGGGTGCTCGGCCGACCACAGCCGGGGCTCCGGTACGGCCTTCGAGGCCCGTACGGTGACGTCCTCGCCGGCGCCGGCCGTGCCGAGGTCGGCGCTCTGCTCGAGCGGACGGGACCAGACGGCGTGCCCGCGCGCGTCGTACAGCCGGGTCTCGACGGTGTACCGGCCCGCCCCGTCGCCGCCGTACGCCCGCACGCTCGCGGTGACCGCCAGTTCGGCCTGTGTGTACGTGCCGTTCAGCGGGGTGTCCAGCTTGAAGTCGCGCAGGTGCACGGCCGGGGTGGAGTACAGGTAGACCGAGCGGAAGATGCCGCTCAGCCGGATCATGTCCTGGTCCTCCAGCCAGTCGCCGTCGGCGTAGCGGTACACCTCGACGGCGATCTGGTTGGTGCCGGACCTGAGGTGGTCGGTGATGTCGTACTCGGAGGGCGTGTAGGAGTCCTCGTCGTAGCCGACCAGTTCGCCGTTGATCCACACGTAGTGGGCGGACTTGACGCCCTCGAAGTGGAGGAAGGTGCGGCGGCCCGTCCAGTCGCGCGGGACGGTGAAGGTGCGCCGGTACTGGCCGACCGGGTTGTACCGGGTCGGGGCGGCGGGCGGCCGCGGGTCCTCGCCGCGGCCGTTGGGACCCCAGTACGGATAGGTGATGTTCAGGTAGACGGGGAAGTCGTGGCCGTGCAGCTGCCACACGGACGGGACCGGGATGGTGTCCCAGTCGCCGTCGTCGGTGTCGGTGCGGTGGAAGTCGGCGTCCCGGTCCTCGGGACGGTCGGCGTAGGCGAACTTCCAGGTGCCGTCGAGGCCGATCCGGTAGGGCGAGCGGGTGCGGTCGGCGGCGAGGGCCTGGCGCACGTCCGCGTACGGCATGAGCGTGGTGTGTGGCGGCTGGGTGCCGAGCCGGAAGACGCCGAAGTCGTTCCACTCCGGGGGCGCGTCGGCCGCCGCCCGCCGGCCGGCCGCGTGCGCGGCGACGGGCGAAGCGGACAGGGCGAGGGCGCCGAGCACGGCGGCGCCGGACTCCAGGAGGCGTCGGCGGCTGACGACCGGCGGTCCCCCGTGGGGGGACCGGCCGGCGGGGGACGTGTGCGGGTGCGGCATGACCGTGGCCTTCCTCGGTACGACAGAGCACTGCACGGACTGAGGGCACGTCGGACTCCTCCTCGACGCGCCGCCGAGGGAACGGCGTCGCGTCAAGGAGGGGATCACAACTGCTGGTGACGGAGCGACTACCGAGCCAGCCACACCCTAGGACTCGGACACAAACGAAGCAATGACCTCGTCGGACTCTGTTCGTTCCTGGTGGTTCGACCGGCGCCTCCGGGTGTCCCCCGTCCGGAACGGCCCGGTCGCGCCACGGACGTGCACCCGTCTCCCCGCAGCCGGAGGGTGCCTCACGGCGCCCCGTACGGCGCCGGTCCGCGGCGGTGAGGAGTCACCGGCGCGGGAGCGCCCGGGGGACGGGATCAGCCGCGCCGCCAGGTCTGGTTGGCGGTGCCGGTGCAGGGCCACAGCTTGACCGGCGTGCCGTCGGCCTCCTTGCCCCACCACACGTCGACGCACTTGTCGCCGGCCTTGAGCGACACCAGGTCCTCGGTGCTGTTGATCTTGAACTTCTGTCCGCTCGACCCGTCGCACCGCTGCAGCAGGACGGCCGTTTCCTTCTCCACCGACCCACCGTCCAGCCCCATGCACAGGTCCTCACCGATGCGCAGGGTCCTGTCGGTGTTGTGGAAGGACCAGGTCTGGGTGCCTGCCGAGGCTCCACAGGGCTGGATGACCAGTTCCGCCCCGGCCCTCCGGGAACTCGCGGTGAGGCACTTGCCGGTGTCGGCGCTGACGATCCGGGCGGTGGCGACGGTGACCGTCGTGTCCGCCTTCCTCTCGGCCTGCCGGACCGGCTCCTTCGCCGCGTCCTCCTCCTTCTTCCCCTCCGTGACGGCCTGCGGGCTTGCGCCGGTGACGGAGCCGGAGCCGTCCGGGGACGCCTTGCCGTCGCCCTTCGCCTCCTCCTTGCCGCCCTCCGCCCTCCTCCCGTCCTCCGTCTTCCTCCCGTCCTTCTCGTCGTCGCCTTCCCCGCCCTTCGACGAGTCCGCCGGAGCGTCGTCCTTCGAGGGCTCCGCGGCGTAGACGCCCGGCTGCTGCTGTTCCTCCCGACCGTCGAGCAGCGCCCGGGAGTCGGCAGCCGCGTCGGCTCGTCCCCCGGGTCGCTCGTCGCGGTCGCCACCGGTCATGACCAGCAGCGGTACGGCGAGCAGGATCACCCCGGCGATCCCTGCGGCGGCCAGCACGGGGGCCTTCGGCCGCCCCGGCGCACCGTCGCCGTCGCCGCTTTCCCTCCCGGCCCCGCGGGCGCCGCCGAGTGCGGCAGCCAGTCCGGACGAGGAGGCTGCGGTGCGGGCCGACGTGGCGGTGCTCGCCGCCGCCTCCGGCCGTTCCCCGCGGTCCGTGCCCGGTTCCGCGGCCTCTTCCCGCGCCTTCGGCCCGTTCGCGGCCGAGGCCGTCCCGGCCCCAGCGGTGGCGGTGGCGGTGGAGGGGGTTTCCGTCCCGCCCCGGCCGGTCCCGTCGGCCCTCGCGGCGCCTTCGACGACGGCGGCGGTGGCGCTCGCGGTGGCCGCGCCGCGGCGCGGGGCGGGCCGCAGCACGGCCTGCTCCACGTCGTCGCCCACCGGGGACAGCACCACCGCTCGACGGACCGGTGACCCGCCGTCGGTGCCGGCCGGACGGGCGGACTCGCCGCCGACCGGCCTGTTCTGCCGTGACATTGCTCGTTCTCCTTCGGTCTCACGGTTGTCCGCCGCATGACGGCCGCATGCTCGCGGCGCCCTGCGGCCGGGGCGCGGTGCCGGGTGCGGAACGCCCCAGGCCTCCCCCTGGGGGGACGGGCACGACACGGTCCGGGGCGGTCGCCCCCTCAGCGCCCGGCGGTCGGCTGTCCGCCCGGCCGGGGGTACGGCTCCGGGCCGCAGGGGAACGGATGGGCCGGCCTCGCGCCGTCCCCGTTCCCACCGAGCACCACAGCGCGCGTGGCGCCGCGTCCTCGCCTCCACGACGACGGAATCGGATCGGTTCACGGCCACTGCGGCACCGTAGTGGGGTCAGATGACCGGCAAGGCGTCCGGGACGTCACCCCACCGGCCCCCGCGCGTCTCCTCCTGGTCATCTTCTCGCCGTCCCACGGCACGCCGACGGGTCCCGCCGGTGGCGCGACCGGGGCCGCGGCGGCCTCGGCGCCCGCCGGGCGGCACTGGCGACGAGCAGCACGAGGACGGCGGTGGGGAAGGGCCGGGCGGCGGTGCCGTGCCGGTGTCCTGACTGCACGGGATCTCCTTGGGAACGGGCGACTCGTCGTGAGCCGACTCCGTCACTGCTTGGGACGTGCGGTGGGGACACCGGGTTCACAGGCGGGCCGGCCGCCGGGGGCGTCCGCCCCCGCCAGGGGCGCGCGGCGACCGCACCGCTGCGGGGGCCTTCGCGAACCCGCCCTGGTTCCCGTCAGCCGAGTCGCCGGGCGAACGCTTCGTACGCCCGGTCGTCGAAGAGGACGAACCTGACCTCTTCGACGGCGGTCGGCGTGTTCCGCACCGTCTCCACCGCGATGCGGGCCGCGTCGTCCATCGGCCACCGGTACACGCCGGTGGAGATCGCCGGGAACGCGACCGTCCGGGCTCCCAGCTCGTCGGCCACGCGCAGCGACTCCCGGTAGCAGGAGGCGAGCAGCGCGGGATCGCTGTCCGGTCCCTGGTGCACCGGGCCGACGGTGTGGATCACCCAGCGGGCGTCGAGGCGGCCCGCGGTGGTGGCGACCGCCTGTCCGGTGGGGAGGCCCTTGCCGTACCGGGAAGCCCGCAGGGCGCGGCATTCGGCCAGGATCTCCGGCCCGCCCCGGCGGTGGATCGCGCCGTCCACGCCTCCCCCGCCGAGCAGGGACGAGTTGGCCGCGTTGACGATCGCGTCGGCGCTGTGGTGGGTGATGTCGCCCTGGACGAGCGTGATCGTGGTGGTCATGTCCGGCGCAGCCTCCTCCACACGGCCTTCGCCGCGTTGTGTCCCGACATGCCGTGCACACCGGGGCCGGGCGGGGTGGCCGACGAGCAGATGAACACGGCCGGATGCGGGGTCGCGTAGGGGAACAGGGAGAGTCCGGGGCGCAGCAGGAGCTGGAGTCCGGAGGCCGCGCCGGAGGCGATGTCGCCGCCGACGTAGTTGGCGTTGCGGGCGGCGAGTTCGGGCGGTCCCGCGGTGGCGCGGGCCAGGACGCGGTCGCGGAAACCGGGGGCGTAGCGCTCCAGTTGGCGCTCGATGGCGTCGGTGAGGTCGCCGGTCCAGCCGTTCGGCACATGCCCGTAGGCCCAGAATACGTGCTTGCCGGCCGGGGCCCGGGTGGGGTCGGCGACGCCGGGCTGCACGGTGATGAGGAAGGGCGCGTCGGGGGCGCGGCCCTCGCGGGAGACGGCGCGCAGGGCGGCGGCGATCTCGTCGCTGTCCGCACCGATCTGCACGGTGCCGGCCGTACGGGCCTGAGGCGCGGTCCACGGCACGGGGCCGTCCAGCGCGTAGTCGATCTTGAAGACGCCGGGACCGTAGCGGTAGTTCGCGTAGTGGCCGCCGAAGCCCGCGATGCGGGCCAGGGCGGTGGGCGAGGTGTCGAAGACGTACGCCCGAGCCGGCGGCAGGTCGTCGAGGCGCTTGACCTCGTAGTCGGTGTGGATGCTGCCGCCGAGGTCCTCGAGGTACGCGGCGAGGGCGTCGGAGACGGCCTGGGAGCCGCCCCGGGCGACGGGCCAGCCGCGGGCGTGCGCGGCGAGGGCGAAGACCAGCCCGACGGCGCCGGTGGCGAAGCCTCCGAGGGGGGCCATGACATGGGCGACGAGGCCGGCGAACAGGGTTCGGGCCCGTTCGTCGCGGAAGCGGCGCGTGAGCCACGTCGACGGGGGCAGGCCGACCAGGCCGAAGCGGGCGAGGGTGACCGGGTCGCGGGGCAGCGCGGTCAGCGGCAGCGACATGAAGTCGCGGGCCAGGACGTCCCACTTGGGCAGGAAGGGTTCGACAAGGCGGCGGTAGGCGCCGGCGTCGCGCGGCCCGAAGGAGGCGGCCGTCTCCCCGACCGACCGGGACAGCACGGCCGCCGTGCCGTCCGGGAAGGGGTGCGCCATGGGGAGTTCCGGGTGCAGCCACCGCAGTCCGTAGCGTTCCAGGGGCAGGGCGCGGAACGCTGGTGAGCTGACGGCGAGGGGGTGGGCGGCGGAGCACGGGTCGTGGCGGAAGCCGGGGAGGGTGAGCTCCTCGGTGCGGGCGCCGCCTCCGACGGTGTCCTTCGCCTCGAACAGGGCCACCGAGAAGCCGCGCCGGGCCAACTCGACGGCAGCGGTCAGCCCGTTCGGCCCCGCGCCCACCACGACCGCATCGAGCATCGACGGCACCTTCGGACTCCTTCGTCAGCCGACGGCCACTGGGGGATCAGGATATGCCGGGCCGCCGGCGCTCTCCCGGGGCCTCCGGCGGGGGCGGTGTCAGGCTCCGTCCGCCAGCAGTTCCACCACCCGGCGGGCCGTGGCCGCGTCGCGGGCCGCGGTGAAGGGCAGGGTGTTGCCGCCCCTGATGTCGAAGGGCTCGCCCGTGCGGGTGAGGTGGGCGCCGCCCGCCTCCTCCACGAGGAGCAGACCGGCCGCGTGGTCCCACGCGGCTTCCCAGCTGAACGCGGTCGCGTCGGACTCGCCGCGGGCGATGGCCAGGTACTCCAGGCCGGCCGAGCCGCAGTCGCGGGGCGCCACGCCGTCCGTCCACAGGCCGAGCAGGGCGCGCTTCTGCTCGTCCGTGGTGTAGTCCGGGTGGGAGGTGGCCACGCGCAGATCGCGGCCGGGTTCCGGGGAGCCCGCGCGCAGCCGCTCGCCGTCGAGGTGCGCGCCCCGTCCCCGTACGGCCGTGGCGAACTGGTCGCGGACGGGGGCGTAGGTCCAGGAGGCGTGCACGACTCCGCCCCGTGCGAGGGCGACCAGGGTGCAGAAGCCGGTGTCACCGTGCACGAACTGGCGGGTGCCGTCGACGGGGTCGACGATCCACACCGGCGCCTCGCCCCGTATCGCCTCGTACGACGCCGGATTGGCGTGCACCGCCTCCTCGCCGACCACGACCGAACCGGGCAGCAGGGCGGCGAGCGCGTCCGTGAGGTACAGCTCGGCGTTGCGGTCGGCGTCCGTCACCAGGTCGTGCGGGCCGGCCTTGAGGTCCACCTCGTGGTCGGCGAGCCGCCGCCAGCGGGGCACGATCTCCTTCGCCGCGGCCTCGCGGACCAGTTCCTCCACGTCGGAGGTGTGCCGGGCGAGAAACTCGTCGATGGTTTCGTTGTTCTCGATCATGTCTCCATGAGAGCACGCGCCACCGACAATCCCCACCCGTCCGGCGCACTCCCGGTGGAATCGGGATGAAAACGTGGTGCCCGCCCGCGGCGCCGTGGGCTCAGCGGCCCACCGCGTAGCCCTGCTGGCCGCGCGGGTTGGCCGCCGCGGAGAGGACGCCGGTGGCCGGGTCCCGGGCGACGGCGCAGAGCCGGCCCTCCGACCAGGCGTCGCCGACGATCACCTCGTGGCCGCGGCGGCGCAGCTCCGCCACCACCGCCGGGTCCGTGCGGGACTCGACGGTGACGCTGCCGGGGCGCATGCCGCGCGGGTAGAAGGAGCCGGGGAAACTGTCGTTGTGCCAGTTGGGGGCGTCGACGGCGCCCTGGAGGTCGAGCCCGCCGCGCACCCGCTCGCGCAGGGCGACCGCGAGGAGGAAGTGCAGCTGCCACTGGTCCTGCTGGTCCCCGCCGGGCGTGCCGAACGCCATGACGGGCACCCCGTCGCGCAGGGCCACGGACGGGGTGAGGGTGGTGCGGGGGCGGCGGCCGGGGGTGAGGGTGTTGGGGAGGCCCTCCTCCAGCCACGTCATCTGCAGCCGGGTGCCGAGCGGGAAACCCAGTTCGGGCACGACGGGGTTGGACTGGAGCCAGCCGCCGCTGGGGGTGGCCGCGATCATGTTGCCCCAGCGGTCGACGACGTCCAGGTGACAGGTGTCGCCGCGGGTGCCGCCGTCGGCGGAGACGTCGGGTTCGCCGGACACGGGGGACGTGGGGCTCCTGGCGACGGTGGGCTCGCCGACGCCCATCGGACCGGCGCCGGGCTCGTCGGTGGCCACCACGCGCGCGTGGGCGCTCAGCCGGGGGGTGCGCCCGCCGGGGCTGCCGGGCCGCAGGTCGTAGGAGGCGCGGGGGCCGATCCTGGTCCGCCGCTCGGCGTTGTACCCGGCCGACAGCAGGTCGCCGAGCGGCACCTCGGCCGCGTCCCCGTACCAGGCCTCGCGGTCGGCCATGGCGAGTTTGCAGCCCTCGATCAGCAGGTGCAGGTACTCGGCGGAGCCGTAGCGGGGCAGTTCCGGCGGCAGCAGGGCGAGTTGCTGGAGCAGGACCGGGCCCTGGCTCCAGGGGCCGGCCTTGCACACGGTCCAGCCGTTCCAGTCGTACGTCACCGGGGTCTCGTAGGTGGCGGACCAGCCGGCGAGGTCGGCGGCGGTCAGCGTGCCGGCGTGGCGCTCCCCGCTGGTGTCCATGGTCGGGCGCCCGGCCTGCCGGACCAGCGCCTCGGCGACGAACCCGGTCCGCCACACCTCCCGCGCGGCGTCGATCTGCGCCTCCCGGTCGCCCGCCCCGGCGACCTCGGCGAGCAGACGCCTCCAGGTGGCGGCGAGGACGGGGTTGCGCAGCAGCTCACCGGGGCGCGGGGGCCGGCCGCCGGGCAGGTACACCTCGGCCGAGGATGTCCACTCCGTCTCGAACAGTTCGCGTACGGTCTCGACGGTCCCGCCGACGCGCTCCACGGGCGGGTGCCCGTCCTCGGCGTACCCGACGGCGTACTTCAGGACGTCGGCGAGGGCCTTGGTGCCGTGGTCGCGCAGCAGGAGCATCCAGGCGTCGAAGGCGCCGGGCACGGCCGCGGCGAGCGGCCCGGTGCCGGGGACGAGGTCCAGACCGAGCCCCTTGTAGTGGGCGACGGTCGCCCCGGCCGGGGCGACACCCTGCCCGCACAGCACCCTCACCTCACCGCCGGCCGGTGCGAGCAGGATCGGCACCTCACCGGCCGGACCGTTGAGGTGCGGTTCGACGACGTGCAGGACGAAGGCTCCGGCCACGGCGGCGTCGTAGGCGTTGCCGCCGTCCTCCAGCACGGCCATCGCCGACTGCGAGGCCAGCCAGTGGGTGGAGGACACCATGCCGAAGGTGCCCTGGAGGGTGGGGCGGGTCGTGAACCGCATGTCTCACCTCGGTGTTCGCGCGAGCAGGCGACGTCGTCGAACCGTTCGGTCCTGAACAGTCGGCAGGCTACCGATCGGCACCGATGTCCTCGTGGTCCGGCGGGGACCCGATGTCCTCGTGGTCCGGCGGGGGTCCGGTGCCCTCGGCGGCGCGGCGGCGGGCGTCCTCGTCGGTGCGGGCGTCGTAGCTGATGAGCCTGGGCAGCGCGGCGGCGAGCAGGCCCACCGCGGCGACGCAGGCGAGGCCGCCGGTCCAGATCGCCGGGCGGGCGCCGGTCCAGCCGGCCATCGCCCCGGCGCGGACCTGACCGAGCTGGGGGCCGACGCTGTAGGAGAGGACCTCGATACCGGCGAGCCGGCCGCGCAGCCGGTCGGGGATGGTCTGGTTCCAGATGGTCGAGCGGCCCAGACCGCTCAGCATGTCCCCCGCTCCCGCCAGGCCGAGGAACACCAGCACCAGCCAGACGTTCGACGTCCAGCCGGCCGCCGCCATGGCCAGGCCCCAGCCGGCGGCGCCGAACACCACCAGCAGGCCGTGCCGCTGCGTCCGGGAGACCCAGCCGCTGGTCAGGCTCAGCAGCAGCGACCCGACGGCGCCCGCCGAGTACATCAGGCCCAGCGCCCAGTCGGCGTCGAGCTCGTCGGCGAGGAAGGGGAAGACGGTGTTGGGGAAGGCGAAGAACATCGCCGCCAGGTCCACCGTGTACGTGCCCAGCAGCACCGGCCGCGACCAGGCGTACCTGGCCCCTTCGGCGATGCCGCGCAACGACGGCTTGGCGGCGTGCTCGACGGGCGGCACGGGCGAGAGCCGGCGGCACATCAGGACCGACGCGCAGAAGCAGACCATGGTGGTGGCGTAGGCGGGGACGTTGCCCGCGTACGCCACCACGAGTCCGGCCAGCGCGGGTCCGCCGATCGCGCCCGCCTGCCAGCGCAGGGCGTTGAGCGCGGCCGCGGCGGCGAGCTGCTCGTGCGGGACGATCCGGGCCAGCAGCGAGTCCAGGGCGGGGCGCTGGAGTCCGGCGAGTGCCGCCACTCCGGCCGCCACCACGTACAGCGGCCACAGCATGGGGCGCGGCAGCAGCGCGTTCAGCAGCAGGACGAGGGCCAGCAGTCCGAGGCCCGCCTCGGTGAGCACGATGACCTTGCGCCGGTCGACCGCGTCCGCGAGTGCCCCGCCGTACAGGCCGAAGACCACCAGCGGCACCAGTTCGACGGCGCCCATCGCGCCCACCGCGAGCGGTGAGCCGGTCAGTTCCTTGATCTGGAGCGGCAGCGCGATCAGTGCCATCACGCTGCCGAGGTAGGTGACCAGACCCTGCACCCACAGGAGGCGGAAGTCGCGCGAGGAGCGCCAGGGCGTGAGGTCGGGGAGCACTGCACCGAGCTTATTGATCATGGTTCAGCGACTCCTGGCCGCGTGCTGCGGGGACGCGGCTTCGGCGTCCGCGGACGTCGAGTGGTGGCGTCCGATCGGGAGGACGAGGGGCTTGCCCGAGACCGGGTCCTCGATGACGCGGCTGTCCATGCCGTACACGGCCCGGACGGTCTCCTCGGTCATCACTTCCTCGGGTGTTCCGGCGGCGTGCAGTCGCCCGGACGCCAGGGCTACCAGCCGATCAGCATAGCGGGCGGCCAGATTGAGGTCGTGCAGGACCATGACGATCGTGGTGCCGCGGGTCCGGTTGAGGTCGGTCAGCAGGTCGAGGACCTCGATCTGGTGGCTGATGTCGAGGAAGGTGGTGGGCTCGTCGAGCAGCAGCAGGTCGGTCTGCTGGGCCAGCGCCATCGCGATCCACACGCGCTGGCGCTGGCCGCCGGAGAGCTCGTCGACCGCCCGGTCCACCAGTTCCGTCGTCCGGGTGACCTCCAGCGCGGCGGCGACCGCGGCGTCGTCCTGCGCCGTCCAGCGGGAGAAGGCCCGCTGGTGGGGGTGGCGGCCCCGGCCGACCAGGTCGAGGACGGTGATGCCCTCGGGAGTGACCGGTGACTGCGGCAACAGGCCGAGGGTGCGGGCGAGTTCCTTGGCGGGGGTGCGGTGGACCTCCTTGCCGTCCAAAAGGACCCGGCCCGCACGCGGAACCAGCAGCCGGGACATCGAGCGCAGCAGTGTCGACTTGCCGCAGGCGTTGGCGCCGACGATCACCGTGATCCGTCCGGCCGCGAGAGTCAGGTCCAGGCCCTCGATGACGGCGCGGTCGCCGTAGCCGAGTGCGAGGTCCTCGGTGGCGAGGGTGTGGGACGCGGTCACAGTGAGCCTCCGGCCCTGTTGGTGCGGATGATCAGGTGGACGAGGTAGGGGGCGCCGAGGACGCCGGTGACGACGCCCACCGGGTAGCGGGTGTCGAAGGCGTACTGGCCGGTGAAGTCGGCGACCAGGACGAGCAGGGAGCCGACCAGGCCGGCGGGGACTAGCAGGGAGCCGCCGGCTCCGGTGATCCGGGCGGCGATCGGGCCGGAGAGGAACGCGACGAAGGCGATCGGTCCGGCCGCCGCCGTGGCGAACGCGATGAGCCCGACGGCGGCGACGATGACCGCGACGCGGGTGTGCTCGACGCGGACGCCGAGCGCGGAGGCCGTGTCGTCGCCCAGGCTCAGCGCGCTCAGGTTGCGGCCCTGGAACAGCAGCACCGGGGCGAGCACCAGCACGGCCAGGACGGTGGGCACGGTCTCCGCCCAGGTGGTGCCGTTGAGGCTGCCGGTGAGCCAGCGCATCGCCGCCTGGAGGTCCCACTCGCCGGCCCGGGAGAGGACGTAGGAGGTGACGCTGTCGAGCAGGGCGGCGATGCCGATGCCGATCAGGATGAGCCGGGTGCCGGCCACCCCGTCGCGGAAGGCGAGGACGTACACCAGCAGCGCCACCCCGAGCGCGGCGGTGATGGCCAGCACGGACACCTGGGTCTCGCTCAGCGAGAAGGTGACGATGGCGACGGCCGCCGCCGCGCTCGCGCCCGCGCTGATGCCGATGAGGTCGGGGCTGGCGAGCGGGTTGCGGAGCATCGTCTGGAAGGTGACACCGGCCATGCCGAAGGAGAATCCGGCGGTCAGGGCGAGCACCGCCCGCGGCAGCCGCAGCGTACCGACGGTGAAGGACGCGCCCGGCACCTGCTCGCCCATGACCACGCGCAGCACGTCGGAGGCCGGGTAGAAGGTGTGCCCGGCCATGAGCGAGGTGACGAAGGCGGCGGCGGCGAGGAGCAGCAGGACGCAGACGATCAGCCGGCGCCGGTACGCGCGGCGGACCCGGACGCGGGTGACCGTGCGCTGCGCCGGCGGGACGGTGTCGACGGGGGTGCTCACAGGGATCTGACCTTCTGCCGGCGGACGATGTGGATGAAGAAGGGGGCGCCGATGATCGCGGTCACGATGCCCACCTCGATCTCGGCCGGCCGGGCCACGACCCGGCCCACCACGTCGGCGACCGTCAGCAGGACGGCACCGCTGAGCGCGGAGAACGGCAGTGTCCACCGGTGGTCGACGCCGGCCAGCAGGCGGCAGGCGTGCGGTACGACGAGTCCGACGAAGGCGATCGGCCCGGCGACGGCGGTGGACGCGCCGCACAGCACGACCGCGCCGAGCGCGGCGACCGCCCGCACGAGGGCCACCCGCTCGCCGAGTCCGGCGGCCAGCTCGTCGCCCAGGGCGAGGGAGTTGAGGGCGCGGGCGGAGGCCAGACAGATGACGAAGCCGGCCGCGAGGAACGGCAGGACGCTGCCGAGCTGTGCGTAGGTGGCGCCGCCGACGCCGCCGATCTGCCACAGCCGGAAGGTGTCGGAGATGTCGTTGCGCGGCAGGACGACGGCGCTGACCAGCGAGGCGAGCGCGGCCGCGGTGGCGGCACCGGCGAGGGCCAGCTTCAGCGGGGTGGCGCCGCCGCGCCCCAGCGAGCCGACGGCGTACACGAACCCTGCGGTCACGGCCGCTCCGGTCATCGCCGCCCAGATGTATCCGGACACCGACGCCAGGCCGAAGTACGCGACGCCGGTGACCACGGCGAGCGAGGCGCCCATGTTGACGCCGAGGATGCCGGGATCTGCCAGCGGATTACGGGTGACGCCCTGCATGACCGCGCCGGAGAGACCGAGGGCGGCGCCCACGGTCACGGCGAGGAGGGTGCGCGGTACGCGGTTGGCGACCGCCGCCTCCTCCAGGGTGCCCTCCGCCCCGCCGAGCGCCGCCCAGACGTCGGTCCAGGCGACGACGCGGGAGCCGAAGGCGAGGGAGGCGGTCATCACGGCGAACAGGACCGCGACGACAACGAGGAGCCAGGTGACGCGCACGCGCGCCGGGCGCCGCAGCAGGGCGGTGTCCGGCGCGGGCGGGGTCTCGGTGACGGTCACGCTGCCTTGTCCGCGGCCTCGGCGAGCGCCTTCACGTAGTCCTCCAGGACGTACGGAATGGCCAGCGGGGTCGGGTTGGCGGCGGTGGCCAGCGGGGTGCTGCCGGGCAGCAGGTAGAGGGAACCCCGCTCGACGGCGGCCAGCTTGGAGGTGAGCGGGTCCTCCTCGAGGGCCTTCAGCAGTTCGCCCTTGTCGTCCCCGTAGCCGGTGATGACGTCGACGTCGTTGAAGTCGTCGATGTGCTCGGCGCTCTTGGTGAGGACGAACTTCTTGGTCGACTCGGACGGCCCGGAGACGCTGGCGGGGATCTTCATACCGAGGTCGGTGAAGAACTGGGTGCGGGTGTCGTGGGTGGTGTAGAAGCCGACCTGGCTGACGTTCTTGGACGACACGTGCGTCATGAACATCGCCGTCTTCCCCTTTATCCGGGGGTACTTGGCGGCGGTCTTCTCGATCTGCCCCTCGAGGTCGGCGATCAGTTCGTCGCCCTCGTCGGCCAGTCCGATGGCCTTGCTGTTGAAGCGGATGATGTCGCGCCACGGGGTCGCCCAGGGGGCCTCGGGGTAGGCCACGACGGGGGCGATCCGGCTGAGGGTCTCGTAGTCCTGCTCGGTCAGTCCGGAGTACGAGGCGAGGATGACGTCGGGCCTGGTGTCGGCGACGGCCTCGAAGTCGATGCCGTCGGTCTCGTCGAACAGGACGGGTGTCCTGGCGCCGAGTTCCTCGAGCCGCTCCTCGGTCCAGGGCAGCACGCCGTCGCCGTCGTCGTCGCCGAAGTTGGCCTTGGCCATGCCCACGGGGACGACGCCGAGGGCGAGCGGGACCTCGTCGTTGGCCCAGTTCACGGTGGCGACGCGCTTCGGCTCGTCGGGGATGACCGTGGTGCCGAGAGCGTGCTTGATCGTCACCGGGAACTGGCCGGAACCCTTGGCGCCGGCACCGGCGGTGCCGCTGTCGTCATGGGTGTCGCCGGACCCGCCGCAGGCGGTGAGTCCGAACAGGAGGGCCGCCGCGAGGGCGATCGCGCGAAGGCGTGGGGTTCTCATCGACCGTGTTCCACTTTCGGTCCGGGGTGCCGGAGCCCACACCTGCGGACCGGAACCGGGGGCCGCGGGTTGTGGAGCGGGGCACCAGACTTGCTACAGCAAGTTAGGTAAGGCTTGCCTGAACAGCGTATGGAGTGGAAGCGCGCCGATCAATCGAGCTTTCTCGACAGCCCTTGTAGCGATCGGGACACGGAGCGGTGCGCGCTCCCCGGTGCGACGGGCCCGTCAGCGCGCCCGGAACCTGCCGGGAGTCATGCCGGTCGTCCGCCGGAACGCGGCCCCGAAGGCGCTCGCCGAGCGGTAGCCGACCGCGTCGGCCACCACGTCGACCTCGAAGCCGAGGGAGAGCAGGTGCACGGCGTGCTGGGCCCGCACCGAGGCGACCCAGCGGGCGAAGCTCGTGCCCGTCTCGCTCCGGAACGCGCGGGTGATCGTGCGGGCGCTGCACCCGAGGGCGGTGGCCCAGCCGGTCAGCGTGCGCTGGTCGGCGGGATCGGCCCGGACGACGTCCACGATCGGCCGCAGCAGCGCGGAGGTGGGCAGGTGCACCAGCAGCGCCCGGGGCGACGGGCGCAGGACGTCGAGCACCATCGCCTCGGCCACTGCCCTGGAGCGCGGCGGCAGGTCGGTTTCCCCGAGCCGCTCCAGAAGCAGCCGGAGCAGAGGGGTGATCTCCACGGCCACCGGCTCGTCGGGCAGTGCCGACCGTGTGCCGTGCCGGAAGAAGTGGGCGCGGTAGGAGGTCCCGGCGACCGCGGAGGCGGAGTGCAACTGCCCCGCCGGCATCCACAGCCCCAGCGTCGGCGTGATGCACCACACCTGGGAACCGACCACGGCGGTGGACGTGCCGTACTCGTTCCAGAGGAGTTCGTGCCAGGGGTGCGAGTGCTCGTTCCACGTGGTGTCGGCGGCGACGACCTCCTCGTACCCCTGGATCACGAAGGGCACGTCCCCCTCACCCGCGGCGAGTGCCGGCAGGTTCCTGATGACACGCATGCCATTCAGGCTAACCGGCGCTCCTCCCGCGCCGGCCGCCGGTCAGGAGGCGGGAACGGTCGCGAAGGCCCTGGTCAGGGCGGTGATGGCGGTGTCCACGACCACGCTGTGCGCGCCCGCGGGGAACATCACCGCCCCCGTCGGTGTTTGCCCCGGCGGTAGAACGAAAGGCGGAGCGGTGCACGGTGAGTACAAGGTTCCCGGCGGCAAATTGGTCGTCGTGGACGTGGACGTGGAGGACGGCGTGCTGCGCCGCGCGCGTGTGGCGGGCGACTTCTTCCTGGAACCCGACGAGGCGCTGGACGCCGTGAACCGTGCCCTGGACGGCGCCCCCGCCGACACCGACGCCGTCGGCCTGGCCGCGCGGATCGACGCGGCCCTCCCCGAGGGGACCGTGATGTACGGGCTCACCCCGGAGGGGGTCGGCATCGCGGTGCGCCGCGCGCTCGCGCACGCCACCGACTGGGCCGACTACGACTGGCAGGTGATCCACGCGGGTCCGCAGCCCCCCGCCCTGCACATGGCGCTGGACGAGGTGCTGACCGCCGAGGTCGCCGCGGGCCGGCGTCCGCCGACGCTGCGGGTGTGGGAGTGGGGAGCCCCCGCAGTGATCATCGGAAGCTTCCAGTCCCTGCGCAACGAGGTCGACGCCGAGGGCGCCCGGCGGCACGGCGTCGAGGTGGTGCGCCGGATCTCCGGCGGCGGCGCGATGTTCGTGGAACCCGGCAACACCATCACGTACTCGCTGTCGGTGCCGGAGGCGCTGGTGCAGGGGCTGTCGTTCCAGGACAGCTACGCCTACCTCGACGACTGGGTGCTCGGCGCACTC
The DNA here is from genome assembly GCF_041380215.1 of Streptomyces pimonensis. Lineage (NCBI taxonomy): Bacteria > Bacillati > Actinomycetota > Actinomycetes > Kitasatosporales > Streptomycetaceae > Streptomyces > Streptomyces pimonensis. Next base: position 62,745 of record NZ_JAHWZY010000020.1, on the reverse strand, counting down.
GGCGACATGGGCATCAAGGCCTGGTACCAACCCCTGAACGACATCGCCACCGAGGCCGGCAAGATTGCCGGTGCGGCCCAGAAGCGCGTGGTCGGCCCCGATGGCGGCCCTGGAGCCGTCCTCCACCACGTGACGATGTCCTACGACATCGACGCCGACAAGATGCTCGAGGTGCTCCGCATCGGCAAGGAGAAGATGTCCGACAAGGGCACCAGGAGCGCCAAGAAGCGGGTCGACCCGCTCCGCCGGCAGACGGGCCTCGCGCGGGAGCAGGTCATCGAGAACATGGTCGCCTCCTTCCGCAACCGCTACGGGCTGACCACCGGCGAAGTCACGGCGGAGGAGACGGCCCGCGCGGAGGAACTGGTGCGGACGAAGTTCGCCACCGAGGAGTGGACCGCGCGCGTGCCCTGACGGACGCAAATCACCTCTTCACGGGGATAATTGAGACAAGACGGCACAGCGGACGGTACGCCCCCGTCACCGCTCCCCTACGGAGCGAGTTGGCCCTTTCCGCACCACGACGATGCGTGTGACACTGACGTCCCGTCCGCTGTGCGGACTCCCTCCGCACCGTCCCCCACGAAGAGTGCGCCGTGCGTTCCTTTCCTCTGCCGGTCGCCCTGACCGCGCGCCTGTCCCCGGTCATCGTCCTCGCCGCGGCCGGCTGGGCACTGTCCTCCGGCCCGACGGACGCCCCGCAGGAGGCCGCGGACCAGCCGGCCGGGAAGACGGAGACCCCCTCCCCCTCCGTCCCTTCGCAGACGCAGGCGGTGAAGACGTACGACGCCGCGCCGGCGCCGTGCGGCAGCGTCGCCGAGGAGACCGTCGAGTCCCTTGTCCCGGGCGCCAAGGCGACCGGCAAGGAGATACCGTCCACGGACCCGGATCTGCGCCGCACCTGTTCCTGGAACGCGCTCAAGGGCTACGAGTACCGCTGGCTCGACGTCTCCTTCGAGGTGCTGGACTCGGACGAGGCGGCGGAACGGTCCTACCGGGGGCGGGTGGAGGACAGGAGCGGCGGGGGCGCGGTCCCCGGGCTCGGGGACGCGGCGTACTCCGTCGTGGACCTCACCACCGAGGACAAGCAGCAGACGCGTGAGGGCGTGGTGGTGGCCCGCGCCTCCAACGCCCTGGTGATCGTGACGTACAACGGCAGCGACTTCGAGTCGAAGGAGGCGCCGGGCACGGACGAGATCAACAAGGGCGCCATCAAGGCCGCGAAAGAGGCGGTGGCGGCGCTGGAGAAGGGACGGAATTGATTATTCCGTGACATCCGTCACTGCTGTCGACGATCTGCGCGGGTCGCTTAGTAGAAACCGCCCCGCCGACATGGGGGACTTGTCCGTCTTGCCGTGAATGCGGGAAGGGGCGGGGCGGGGGGCGTCCGGACGGGAGGCCGACGGCCGCCGCCTCTTCACGGCGGGAGGCTTTCTGACGGGACGGCAGGCGTCCCGAAGGTCCCGCCTCGGACCGGGTGGCACGCCCTCCGGCCCGCCGCAAGCCCCCCGCGGGTCTACGAAGCACGGTAGTAAGAGAACTCTTTGCGTCCGGTGCCGGAACCTCCCGAGAATGACCAGCCTCCGGACAGCAGAGGTGAGGTCACGCATGGGAAAGCATCGTCATCAGAAGCAGTACCGGCGGACGGTCGTCGCGGCGGTCGCCATGGGCGTCATAGGCATACCCTCGGTCGCCATGGCCTGTACGGACTGGTCCGGTGACGGACAGGGGCGGGGCCGGGACACGGCGTCCGGCTCCGAGGGCAGGTGGGGCGGCCCCGACTGGTACAGCCAGTGGAGCGGTCGGCAGCACGGCGAGTCCACCGCCCTGCCGTCGCACACGCCGATCCCCACCGCGAGCGCCTCGAAGTCCGGCACGCCGGAGCGCAGCGACACGGAGCCGTCGCACGAGCCCGGGACGAAGGTCCCCGAGGCAGCCGCCTCCAGGCCCACGACCGCGACCCCGAAGCCCACCACACCCGCCCCGAAGCCCACGACCGCGACCCCGAAGCCCACCACACCCGCCCCGAAGCCCACCGCCACCGCGCCGAGCCCGGCCGCGACGGACGCCGCCCGTGCCTCCGGAGCCGTCGCCGAGGTCGTGGAGCTCGTCAACGCCGAGCGCGCCAAGGCCGGTTGCTCCCCGGTGAAGGCGAACTCCACCCTGGCCAGGGCCGCGCAGGACCACAGCGAGGACATGGCGGCGAGCGGCACCATGTCGCACACCGGCTCGGACGGCTCCTCACCCGGCGACCGCATCACCCGCGCCGGCTACAGCTGGAGCACCTACGGCGAGAACGTCGCCTACGGCTACTCCACCCCCGAGCAGGTGATGACCGGCTGGATGAACAGTCCCGGCCACAGGGAGAACATCCTGAACTGCGGGTTCAAGGAGATCGGTGTCGGTCTCGCGCAGCCCGGCTCCTACTGGACCCAGGACTTCGGCACGGCACGGTAGCCCTCCGTACGCTCACGCGCGCCGGTGGCCCGCCATCGGCGCGACGTACCCGACGAGCGACGCCGCGGGACCCACCGCCCGGCCGTAGTCCGCTTCGGGAAGGGGCACCGGTCAGCGGCCGAGCGCCGGGATGATCTCCGCGCCGTACGCGTCGATCGTCGTCTCCTGCGCGTCGTGCATGTCGTACACGGCGAACTGGTCCACGCCCAGCTCGCGCAGCGCCCGCAGCTTCTCGATGTGCGCCCCGGGCGGGCCGAGCAGGCAGAACCGGTCGACGATCTCGTCGGGGACGAAGTCCGCGGACGGGTTTCCGGCCCGCCCGTGGTGGCTGTAGTCGTAGCCGCGCCGTCCCTTGATGTACGAGGTCAGCGCCTCGGGGACCAGGCCGGAGCGCTCGCCGTAGCGGGCGACCAGGTCGGCGACGTGGTTGCCGACCATGCCGCCGAACCAGCGGCACTGTTCGCGGGCGTGCGCCAGGTCGTCGCCGACGTACGCCGGGGCGGCGACGCAGACGGTGACGGACGCCGGGTCGCGTCCCGCCTCCACGGCCGCGGCGCGTACGGCCTTCACCATCCACTCGGTCAGGTACGGGTCGGCGAGCTGGAGGATGAAGCCGTCGGCCTTGCGCCCGGCGAGAGCGAGCGCCCTGGGCCCGTACGCGGCCATCCAGACGGGCAGCTTCCCGTCGCTCACCCACGGGATCCGCAGCGGCTCTCCGTCGACCTCGGCCTCGCGTCCTTCGGCGAGGTCGCGGATCGCGTCGATCGCCTCACCGAGGCGGGCCAGGGTGTCGGGCCTGCGCCCGGCGACGCGCATCGCGGAGTCGCCGCGGCCGATGCCGCAGACGGTGCGGTTGCCGAACATGTCGTTGAGGGTGGCGAAGGTGGAGGCGGTGACCTCCCAGGCACGGGTGCCCGGATTGGTGACCATCGGGCCGACCTTCAGTGTCGTGGTGCCGGCCAGGATCCGGCTGTAGATCACGAAGGGTTCCTGCCACAGCACGGCGGAGTCGAAGGTCCAGCCGTGGGTGAAGCCGCTCCGCTCGGCGCGTTTCATCAGGCTGACGACCCTCGAGGCCGGCGGGTCGGTCTGCAGGACGAGTCCGAAGTCCATGCGCGGCTCTCCTAGGTGAGGTACTGGCAGGTGGACCGCGGGGTGTAGACGCCGTGTCCGGCGCGCCCGGTGTACTCCCGGTCGGTGACGACGGGGACACCGCGCGAGAGGACGGTCTCGACGCGGCCGGTGACCCGCTTGCCCTCGTAGGCCGAGTAGTCGACGTTCATGTGGTGGGCGCCGGCGGAGATGACCTGCTCGGCGTGCGGGTCGTAGACGACGACGTCGGCGTCGGAGCCGGGCGCGATGGTGCCCTTCTTCGGGTACAGGCCGAACATCCTGGCCGGGGTGGCGCAGGCGATCTCGATCCAGCGGCGGCGGGAGATGTGCCCGTCGAGGACGGCCTGGTGGAGCAGGTCCATGCGGTTCTCCACGCCGGGGAGACCGTTGGGGATCCTGGAGAAGTCGCCCCGGCCGAGCTCCTTCTGACCCGCGAAGCAGAAGGGGCAGTGGTCGGTGGAGACCACCTGGAGGTCGTTGGTGCGCAGGCCCCGCCACAGCGCGGCCTGGTGCTCCTTCGGCCTCAGCGGGGTGCTGCACACGTACTTGGCGCCCTCGAAACCCGGCTCGGCGAGGTTGTCTGCGGAGAGGAACAGGTACTGCGGGCAGGTCTCGCCGAAGACGTTCAGTCCCTCGTCGCGGGCCCGCGCCAGCTCGGCGACCGCCTCCGCCGCGGAGACGTGCACGACGTACAGCGGGGCGCCCGCGACCTGGGCGAGCCGGATGGCGCGATGGGTGGCCTCGGCCTCCAGGAGGGCCTTGCGGACCTCGCCGTGGAAGCGCGGGGCGGTCTCGCCGCGGGCGAGGGCCTGTTCGACGAGCACGTCGATGGCGATGCCGTTCTCGGCGTGCATCATGATCAGCCCGCCGTTCCCGGCGGAGCGCTGCATGGCGCGCAGGATCTGGCCGTCGTCGGAGTAGAAGACCCCCGGATACGCCATGAACTGCTTGAACGAGGTGACCCCCTCTTCCACCAGGAGGTCCATCTCCTTCAGCGTCCCGGCGTTGACGTCCGAGACGATCATGTGGAAGCCGTAGTCGACCGCGCAGTTCCCCTCGGCCTTGGCGTGCCAGGCGTCCAGGCCCTGGCGCAGGGACCGGCCGACGCCCTGCACGGCGAAGTCGACGACCGTGGTCGTCCCGCCCCAGGCGGCTGCCCGGGTTCCGGTCTCGAAGGTGTCGGAGGCGGAGGTGCCGCCGAACGGCAGCTCCATGTGGGTGTGGGCGTCGACCCCGCCCGGGATGACGTACTTGCCGGTGGCGTCGACGGTCCGGTCGGCGGTGAAGGCGTCGGCGGCCGGGGTGCCGGAGGCGGCGAGGGCGGCGATGCGGCCGCCCTCGATCAGGACGTCGGCGTGGATCTCGTCGGAGGCGGTGATGACCAGGCCACCACGGATGACGGTACGGCTGCTCATGGTGCTCCCTCTCTACGAGCCCTACGGGCCGGTGCTACATCGTGCTCCTCAGGGCGCGCTCGAGGATCGCGGCGCCCTCCCCGGCCTCCGCGACGTTGAGGGACAGCGGCGGGGCGATGCGCAGGACGCTGGTGTCGTGGCCGCCGCCCTTGCCGATGAGCAGACCGCCCGCGCGGGCCGCCTCCAGGACGGCGGACGCGGCTGCCGGATCGGCCTCGTCGGTGCCGGGCTTCGTCAGCTCGATGCCGATCATCAGCCCGCGCCCGCGCACCTCGCGTACGGCGGGGACCTGGGCGGCGGCGGCCCGCAGCCGCTCGATGAGCATGCCGCCGACCCGGCGGGCGTTGCCCTGGAGGTCGTGCTCCAGCAGGTAGGTGAGGTTGGCCAGGCCGGCCGCCATGGTGATCTGGGTGCCGCCGAACGTCGAGATGCTGTTGGCGTCCAGGCAGTTCATGATCTCCGCGCGGGCGACGACCCCGCCGATGGACATGCCGTTGCCGATGCCCTTGGCGAAGGTCAGCATGTCGGGCGGCCCGCTGCGGCTGTGCGCCTGCCAGCCCCAGAAGTGCTCGCCGATGCGGCCCCAGCCGGTCTGTACCTCGTCGGAGATCCACAGCACGCCCCGCTCGTGCAGCACCTCGCGGAAGGCCGCGTACAGTCCGTCGGGCGGCGAGGTGAAGCCTCCGACGCCCTGGATCGGCTCGGCGATCAGCGCGGCGGGCGGGCGGATGTGGCCGAGGACGTCCTTGAGGTCGTCGACGCAGGCCGCGACGAAGTCGTAGTCGTCGAGCGCGGCGAACGGGCCCCGGGTGCGCACGCCGCCGTGGACGTAGTGCGTCTGGAGCGGGGAGAGCGAGGTCGGGGACCAGCCGCGGTTGCCGGTGACGCCGACCGAGCCGAAGGAGCGGCCGTGGTAGCTGTTGCGCATGGCCAGGACCGTGTTGCTGCGCCGGTAGGCGGTGGCGAGCAGCAGGGCGGTGTCGTTGGCCTCGGTGCCGGAGGTGGTGAAGAACACCCGGGCGTCCGGGATGCCGCTCAACTGGGCGATGCGTTCGGCGAGTTCCACCATCTGCCGGTTGAGGTAGAGGGTGGAGGAGTGGACGATCCGCCCGGCCTGGTCGCTCACCGCCTTGGTGACCTCGGGCAGGGCGTGGGCGGTCATGGTGGTGAGGATGCCGCCGAAGAAGTCGAGGTAGCGGTTGCCGTCGGAGTCCCAGACGTGGCGCCCTTCGCCGTGGGTGATCTCGATGGGCTCCTCGTAGTAGAGGGCGAGCCAGTCGGGGAGCACGCACCGGTGGCGGCCCAGCAGGTCGTCGGTCACGGCCGCACCAGCCCCTCGTAGGCGTCGGGGCGGCGGTCGCGGTAGAAGGCCCACTGCTGCCGCACTTCATCGATGAGGTCGAAGTCCAGGTCACGGACCACGAGTTCCTCCTTGCTGTCGCTGGCGACATCGCCGACGAACTGCCCGCGCGGGTCGACGAAGTACGAGGTGCCGTAGAAGTCGTTGTCGCCGTACTCCTCCACGCCCACCCGGTTGATGGCGGCGACGAAGTACTCGTTCGCGACGGCCGCCGCCGGCTGCTCCAGCCGCCACAGGTGGGACGAGAGGCCGCGGTGCGTGGCGGACGGGTTGTAGACCAGCTGGGCGCCGTTGATGCCGAGTTGCCGCCAGCCCTCCGGGAAGTGACGGTCGTAGCAGATGTAGACGCCGACCTTGCCGACGGCGGTGTCGAAGACCGGCCAGCCGAGGTTGCCGGGCCGGAAGTAGAACTTCTCCCAGAAGCCCTCGACCTGCGGGATGTGGTGCTTGCGGTACTTGCCGAGGACGGTGCCGTCGGCGTCGATCACGGCGGCGGTGTTGTAGTAGAAGCCCGACTGCTCGACCTCGAACACCGGCACGACGATCACCATGCCGGTCTCGCGGGCCAGTTCCCGCGTCCGGCGGACGGTCGGCCCGTCGGGCACGGGTTCGGCCCAGCGGTAGTGCTCGGGGTCCTGGACCTGGCAGAAGTAGGGGGCGTTGAACACCTCCTGGAAACCGATGACCTTCACGCCCCGCCGGGCCGCCTCGCGGGCGTGCTCCTCGTGTTTCGCCAGCATGGACTCGGTGTCCCCGGTCCAGGTGGCCTGGACCAGAGCGGCACGTACGACGTTGGCCATGAGCTGCTCCTTCGACGCGACGTCAGAGCCTCTACGCCGTAGAGAGGACCGTAGAGGGACGAACGTAAGCCTCTCGGGCGGCCTTGCCAAGACCATCGTCGTGAACCCGCTGGGTCGATCGTGTTTCAGCACTCCGGTGGGTGAGCCCACCGCAGCCGGGCGGCGACCGTCGCTTCCGGCGTCGTCGGGGCGCAAAGCCCCGCCGGGTCGTCCGTCGACAGGCCGGGCGTGCCGGACGAGGGCCGTCCGGGGCGGGGTATGCCGCTGCGGCACGGCATGGTGTTCGCGATCGAGTCCCTGCCGGTCGCGGGCGGCACCGGCACGTACCGCACCGCCCGGACGGCTGGACCCTGCGCACGGACGACGGCACCCGCGCGACCCCCGTGGAACACACGGCGGCCGTCACGGACGCGGGTCACCGGGTCCTGACGGCCCGCCGAACCATGTGAGAGCGCCCTTCGCTCCTTCGTCCGCATCAAAACGGAGGGGCGCGGTACGCGCCGGAGGACCGTGAACGCGCCCCGGCGGCTCCCCCCTTCCCCCTTCCCTCAGGACCGGCGTGCCGGGCGGGCGGTCCACCACCGAAGCCGAGGTGGGAAGGTTCTTTCGCGCAGAGGTCCGAGCGGGTCGCCCTCCCTCACGCCGCCGGACCGGACGCCACGGGCCGGCCCACAAGTGGAATCGTCAGGCACTTTCATACGGTCATACTTTTTCGGATCTCCTTGTCCTGCCCGGCAGTTCTGCCGCTAGCTGGTTCCCGCACCGCTCCCCGCCCCGGGCTCCCGATGGGCCACGGGCACGTCGACCGGAGGAGCGGGCCGAGCAACCAGCACACGAGGAGAGTCATGAAGAAGGCATACGAAGCGCCGACCCTCGTCCGCCTCGGTATGTTCCGCAAGGAGACCGGGCTCCTGGGCCGGTCCGGCAACGACCGGCTGATCCTGAGCAAGAACTGACGGACGACGGTACCGCCCCGACGTCATGACACCACTGCACGCGAGTGCGGGGACGGGCCCCGGCGAGGCGCACTTCGCGGTCCTCACCGACCGCGAGGAGGCGGCCGCCGCGGCCCGCTCCCTCGCCCGGCCCGGCTGCCGGACCGTGGACCACCCCTCGGGCCGGCCCTGGCTGGTCGGCCACTGGCGCGACGACGAGGCCGTCACCGCGCGCGCTGGTGACACCGCCCTGGCGGTCATCGGCTGCTGCCCCGTGGAAGCGGACGAACTGCGGCACCGGGCGGCCCGGCTGCGCGACCTCGCCGAGGTCGACGCGCTGGCCCGTTCCCTGCCGGGCAGTTTCCACCTGGTGGCCGCCCTCGACGGGAGGATCCGGGTCCAGGGCACCGCCTCCGGCCTCCGGCTGGTCTTCCACGCGGAGGTCGCCGGCACCCGGGTCGCCGCCAGCCGGGCCGACGTGCTCGCCGACGCCCTCGGCCTCGACCCCGACCCCGCGGAACTGGCCGTCCGGCTGCTGTGGCCCGCCCCCTATCCGCTGTACGAGACGTCCCCGTGGCCCGCGGTCACCGCCGTGCCCCCGCAGGAGGCGGTGGTCGTCGCGGCGGACGGGCGCGGCGCACGGCACACACGCTGGTGGACGCCGCCCGAACCGGTCGTACCGCTGGTGGAGGCGGCCGGCCCGGTCCGTGCGGCGCTCCAGGACGCCGTCGACGCGCGGACCCGGCGGGGCGGCACGGTCAGCTGCGACCTGTCCGGCGGGCTGGACTCCACCTCCGTCTGCTTCCTCGCCGACCGCTCCCCCGCCCGCGTGGTGGCCTCCACGTGGCCGGGACGCGACCCGGCGGACACCGACCTGCACTGGGCCGAGCAGGCCGCGAGGCACCTCCCGGACGTCGAGCACGTGGTCTGGGACGCCGACGCCTCGCCGCTGGTCTACGACGGCCTGCTGGACATCGACGACGTCCTCGACGAACCCACCATCGGCGTCATGGACCGCTCCCGGGCCCTGCGCCACCTTCCGGGACTCGCCGCGCGCGGCAGCCGCGTCCATCTGACCGGCATCGGCGGCGACCACGTGGCCTGGTGCTCCGAGGCGTACTACCACCGGCTGCTGCGCACCCGCCCGCTGCACGCGCTGCGGCAGCTGCGCGGCTTCCGGGCCCTGTGGCAGTGGCCGCTCGGCGGCACGGTCCGCGCGCTGGCCGACACACGGCCGTACGGGAAGTGGCTCGCCGGCGCCACCGGCCGGCTGCGTGAACCGGCGGCCGCGTCGTCCGTCGCCACGGGACTCGGCTGGGGCATGGCCCCGCGCCTGTTCGACTGGGTGACCGCCGACGCCGAGCGGCTGGCGCGGCGGGCGCTGCTCGACGCCGCCGCGACGGCGTCCCCGCTGCATCCCGACCGGGGCATGCACGCGGACCTGGAGCAGATCCGCTCCACCACGCGTGTCATCCGGCAGTGGGACCACATGGCGGCCCGCACCGGTCTGCCCATGGCCTCTCCCTTCTTCGACGACCGGGTCGTCGAGGCGTTCCTCGCCGTGCGCCCGGCCGAGCGCGTCACGCCCTTCCGGTACAAGCCGGTGCTGACCGCCGCGATGAGCGGGGTGGTTCCCGAGCCGTGCCTGCGCAGGACGAACAAGGCCACGGCCTCCATGGACGCCGCCGACGGACTGCGCGAGAACCGTGCCGACCTGCTGGCGCTGTGGGAGGACTCCCGGCTGGAACGGCTCGGTCTGGTGGACGGCGCCGAGCTGCGCCGCCTCGCCCGGCGGCCGGCCTCCCCCGGGCTGTCCGACGCCGTCCTCTACTCGACGATCGCCGCCGAGGTGTGGCTGCGCGGGCGCGCCCGCAGCCGCGGCGGCTCCCCCGCCCGTACCGGCCCCCGTGTCCCGTAGCCCCCACGCGTGCCGCAAGGCCCCGCCCGCGGCGCAGAAAGGCGATGTCATGCCCCTGCGTTTCGACGCCCGCGTCTCCACCGCCGAGACCGACTACGGAACGGTGCTCCTGGACGAACAAGCTGGAACGTACTGGGAGTTGAACCCCACCGCCACGCTGGTGGTGCGGACCCTGCTGGACGGCGGCGAGGTCGCCGACGCGGCCGCCGCGCTGGTCCGCGAGTTCGACGTCGAGCGGGCGCAGGCCCTGCGGGACGTCGAGGCGCTCGTCGGTGACCTGTGCGCGGCGGGACTGGCCTCATGACGACCCCCAGCGCGCTGGAACGCCCCGCCGGTGTGCCGCTCGGACTGCGTCTGGCCGCCCGGCTGGTCCTGGTGCCCGCCGCCGTGCTCGCCCTGCTGCCGCCGCGCCGCATCCGCGTCGTGCTGCACCTGCTGCGGCGCGGCGCGGCGCCCGCCACCACCGTCCAGGCGCAGGCCGCGCGCGACGCCCTGTGCGCGGTCAGTCTGCGCTGCACCGGTCCGAAGGGGTGTCTGCCCCGTTCCCTGGGCGCCACGCTGCTGTGCCGGCTGCGGGGGACGTGGCCGACCTGGTGCGCCGGGGTCCGGGTCGTGCCGCCCTTCGCCGCGCACGCCTGGATCGAGGCCGAGGGCCGCCCGGTCGGCGAGGGCGTGCCCGACGGCTACTTCGCCCGGTTGGTCTCCGTCGAACCGCCCTCCCGCCCACCGGTCCGATGACCGGCCGTCCCGTCCCCGACGGCCCGGCCACCGACCGCCCCGCCGGCCCGCCGGCCACCGGCCGCCCCGCCCCCGACGGACCGACGGCCGACGCCCCCGCGTCCCCCGGCCGGCCCACGCGTACCGGGCCGCGGAACGGATCCGCCGGCTCCCCGGAGTCGTCGGGCGAGGACCGGTCCACCCGGACGGCGCTCCGTACGCTCCACCGCCTCACCGCCGGACACCGTCGGGCCATCGGCCTGGCGGTCCTGCTGACCCTCGCGGGCTCCGCCCTCGGGCTGGCCCAGCCGCTCGTCGCCCGGCAGGCCGTGGACGCGAGCGGCCGCGGACAGGTCGTCTGGCCGCTGCTGGGGCTGCTCGGCGCGCTGTTCGCCGCCGAGGCCGTGACCGGCTCGGTGGGCCGGTTCCTCCTGGAGCGCATGGGCGAGGGCGTCGTACGACAGCTCCGGCTCGGCCTGGTCGACCGGCTGCTCCGGCTGGAGATGCGCGCGTACGACCGCCACCGCGGCGGCGACCTCGTCTCGCGCGTCACCACCGACACGACCCTCTTGCGCGAGGCCGTCTCCCAGGCCCTGGCCGACCTGGTGACCGGGAGCATCGTCGCCGCCGGGGCGCTCCTGCTGATGGCGTGGCTCGACCCCTTCCTGCTGCTTCTCGTGGCCCTGACCGTGGCCGTCGCGGCCGGTGTCGTCACCTCGCTGCTCAAGGCGATCCGGTGCGCCTCGGAGCGTATGCAGTACGCGATCGGCGCCGTCGCCGCCGACCTGGAGCGGGCGCTGGGCGCCCTGCCCATGGTCCGGGTGCACCGCGCCGAGGCCCGGGAGTCGGCCCGGGTGGGGGCCCGGGTGGAGGAGGCCCACGACGCGGGCGTGCGCACCGCGAAGCTCGCCTCCGTGATGAGCCCCGCCGTCGAACTCGCCGTCCAGGGCTCCTTCCTCCTCGTCCTCGTCGTCGGCGGCCTGCGCGCGGGCGGGCGGTCCGGCTCCCTGGGCGACCTCGTCGCCTTCCTGCTGTACGCCTCGTACCTCGTCCTGCCGCTGTCCTCCGTGTTCCACGCGGTGGGCCAGATCCAGCGCGGCATGGGCGCCCACCGGCGGGTCGAGCAGGTGATGCGCCTTCCCGTCGAGTCCACCGGTCCTGCCGTCGCACGGGTGCGCGCCCGGCCCCGTCCCAAAGCGCCGGGCGCCGGCGAGCAGCCCGCGCTCGCCCTGGACGGCGTCCACTTCGGCTACGAACCGCACCGGCCGGTGCTGCGCGGCGTGTCCTTCGCCGTGGCCCCGCGTCGGCAGGTCGCTTTGGTGGGCCCCTCGGGTGCCGGGAAGAGCACCGTCTTCGCGCTGGTCGCGGGCTTCTACGAGCCGGATGCGGGCGCCGTGCTCTTCGACGGCCGGCCGGCCGTCGAACTCGGCCGTGACGCGTGCCGGCGCCGTATCGCCGTCGTGGACCAGAACACCCACGTCGTGCACGGCACCCTGCGGGAGAACATCGCCTACGCCGTGCCCGACGCCCCGGAGACGGAGCTGAGGCGGGTGGTGGAGCTGGCCCGGCTCGAGGAGGTCGTCGACCGGCTGCCCGGCGGCCTGGACGCCGTGGTCGGCGAGCGCGGGGGCACCCTCTCGGGCGGCGAACGCCAGCGCGTGGCGCTGGCCCGGGCCCTGCTCGCCCGTCCCTCGCTGCTGCTGCTCGACGAGCCGACCTCCCACCTGGACTCGATCAACGAGGCGGCGCTGACCACGGTGATGAAGGACATGGCCCGGGAGCGCGCCCTGCTGGTCGTCGCCCACCGTCTGTCCACGGTGCGGCACGCCGACCACATCGTCGTCCTGGACCGGGGCCGCACGGTCGGCCAGGGGCGGCACGAGGAACTGCTCGCCGCGAACCCCCTCTACCGGAAGCTGGCCGCGAGCCAGATGCTGCGGCCGGGCGACCACCGGTCCGCGGGACGCGCCCCGTCGCCCTCCTGACATGCCCGCGGGTACGGATCGTGCCATCGTGGGCATGAGCGAGCCCCGACCGGGTTACCCGGCCCCGGCACGTCGACCCAGCGAAGGAACGGATGACGATGACGAGTGGTTTCATCGGCCCGGAGGGCGACCCCTTCGCGGAATTCCTCGCCCGCTTCTTCGGCGGACAACGACCCCGCCAGATCGACATCGGCCGGCTCCTCAGCCAGCCCGCCCGGGAACTGGTGCGCGGCGCCGCCCAGTACGCCGCCGAGCACGGCAGCCGTGACCTGGACACCCAGCACCTCCTGCGCGCCGCCCTCTCCGCCGAGCCGACCCGGAGCCTGCTCAGCCGGTCCGGCGCGGACCCCGACTCCCTGGCGTCCCAGATCGACGACCGGTCCGGTCCCGTCCAGCACGGCCCGGGCGAGGCCCCGCCGCCCACCTCGCTCTCCCTGACGCCCGCCGTCAAGCGGGCCCTGCTGGACGCCCACGAGATGGCCCGGACGAGCGGCGCCGGCTACATCGGCCCCGAGCACGTGCTCAGCGCCCTCGCCGCCAACCCCGACTCGGCCGCCGGTCACATCCTCAACGCGGCCAGGTACGCCCCCTCCGGCTCCCCGGAGGCGCCGGAGGCCCCGCCCGCCCGTGCCGAACGCCCCCGTCCCGCGACCGGCACGCCGACCCTCGACAAGTACGGCCGTGACCTCACCGAGTTCGCCCGCGAGGGCCGCGTCGACCCGGTGATCGGACGCGACGACGAGATCGAGCAGACCGTCGAGGTGCTCTCCCGGCGCGGCAAGAACAACCCGGTGCTGATCGGCGACGCGGGCGTCGGCAAGACCGCCGTCGTGGAGGGACTGGCCCAGCGGATCGCCGAGGGGGACGTGCCCGACGTGCTTCTCGGACGGCGCGTGGTCTCCCTGGACCTGACGGCGGTCGTCGCCGGGACCCGCTACCGGGGCGACTTCGAGGAGCGGATGAACAACATCGTCGAGGAGATCCGCTCCCACTCCGACCGGCTGATCATCTTCATCGACGAGCTGCACACCGTCGTCGGCGCCGGGGGCGGGGGCGAGGGCGGCTCGATGGACGCCGGCAACATCCTCAAGCCGGCCCTCGCCCGCGGCGAGCTGCACATCGTGGGCGCGACCACGCTGGAGGAGTACCGCCGGATCGAGAAGGACGCGGCGCTGGCCCGCCGCTTCCAGCCGATCATGGTGCCGGAGCCGACGCCCGCGGACGCGATCGAGATCCTGCGCGGCCTGCGGGACCGGTACGAGGCCCACCACCAGGTCCGCTACACCGACGAGGCGCTGGTGGCGGCCGTGGAGCTGTCCGACCGCTATCTGAGCGATCGCCGGCTGCCGGACAAGGCCATCGACCTGATCGACCAGGCCGGCGCCCGGGTACGGCTGCGGGCCCGGACCAAGGGCACGGACGTACGGGCCATGGAGCGCGAGGTCGAGCAGCTGACCTGCGACAAGGACCAGGCGGTCGCCGACGAGCAGTACGAGAGGGCCATGCAGCTGCGGGACCGCATCGTGGAGCTGAAGCAGCGGATCGCGGACACCGGCGGCGGCGGCGAGGTCGACGAGGGGCAGAGCCTGTGGGTGGACGCCGAGGCGATCGCCGAGGTGGTGGCCCGGCAGACGGGCATCCCGGTCAGCCGCCTCACAGAGGAGGAGAAGGACCGGCTGCTGGGTCTGGAACAGCACCTGCACCAGCGGGTCGTCGGCCAGGAGGAGGCGGTGCGCGTCGTGTCGGACGCGGTGCTGCGCTCCCGCGCGGGGCTCGCCAGTCCCGACCGGCCGATCGGCAGCTTCCTGTTCCTCGGGCCGACGGGCGTCGGCAAGACGGAGCTGGCGCGGGCGCTCGCCGAGGCGCTGTTCGGCAGCGAGGACCGGATGGTGCGGCTCGACATGAGCGAGTACCAGGAGCGGCACACGGTCAGCAGGCTGGTGGGCGCCCCGCCCGGCTACGTGGGGCACGAGGAGGCCGGGCAGCTCACCGAGGTGGTGCGCCGGCACCCGTACTCGCTGCTGCTGCTCGACGAGGTGGAGAAGGCGCATCCGGACGTCTTCAACGTCCTGCTCCAGGTCCTCGACGACGGCCGGCTGACCGACTCGCAGGGCCGGACGGTGGACTTCACCAACACCGTGATCGTGATGACCAGCAATCTCGGTTCCGAGGCGATCACCCGGCGCGGCGCGACCCTGGGGTTCGCGTCCGGCGGCGCGGACGCGGACGAGGAGGCGCGGCGCGAGCAGATCCTGCGGCCGCTGCGGGAGCACTTCCGGCCCGAGTTCCTCAACCGGATCGACGAGATCGTCGTGTTCCGCCAGCTGACCGCCGAGGAACTGCGGCGGATCACCGACCTGCTGCTGGAGAGCACCCGGCGCCGGCTGAAGGGCCAGGACATCACGGCCGACTTCACCGATGCCGCCGTGGACTGGCTGGCCGAGCACGGGTACCAGCCGGAGTACGGCGCCCGGCCGCTGCGCCGCACCATCCAGCGGGAGGTCGACAACCAGCTGTCGCGGCTGCTCCTGGACGGCCGGGTCCGGCAGGGCGGCCGGGTGACGGTGGACACACAGGACGGGCGCCTGACGTTCCGCACGCAGGAGCGGGGGACACCGGCGCCCGAACTGTGAGCGGGGGAGGGCGGCTTTCCCCGCGTGTCTAGCGCGTCGGACGTACCACCATCGCCGAGCCGCCGCCCCTTCTGACCTTCTCGGCCGCCGCGAGCCACCGGCCGTCCGGCAGCCGCTGGACGGCCGTGGCCGCGCCGATCTCCGGGTTCTCCCGGAAGGAGTGCCCGATGGCCTCCAGCCGCTGCCTGGTCCCGCTGTCGTACAGGCCGGGTTCGAGGTCCGTCTGCGCCGTGTTGCGCTGGCTGGCGCGCGGGGCGGCGATGGCGTCGGCCAGGGGCAGTCCGCGGTCGAGGAAGCCGGTGAGGGTCTGCAGCACGGTGGTGATGATGGTCGAGCCGCCGGGCGAGCCGAGCGCCACCACGGGCCGGTCGTACCGGTCGAGCACGATCGTCGGCGAGATGGACGACCGGGGCCGCTTGCCGGGGCCGGGCAGGTTCGGGTCGTGGACGGCCGGGTTCGCGGGGGCGAAGGAGAAGTCCGTCAGCTCGTTGTTGAGCAGGAACCCGCGGCCGGGCACGGTGATGCCGCTGCCGCCGGTCTGCTCGATGGTGAGGGTGTAGGCGACGACGTTGCCCCACCGGTCGGCGGTGGTGAGGTGCGTGGTGTTCTCGCCCTCGTACGTCGTCGGGGCGGCTTCGCCGCCCGTCGCGCAGGGCTCGGGGTTCCGGGGGTCGCCGGGGGCGAGGGGGCTGGTGAGGACGGTGTCGTCCTCGATGAGGCACGCGCGTGAGTCGGCGAACCGCTGGGAGAGCAGTTCCCTCGTCGGCACGTCCTCGAAGGCGGGGTCGCCGACCCAGCGCCCCCGGTCCGCGAACGCGATGCGGCTCGCCTCGATGAAGCGGTGCAGGTACCGGACGTCGTCCGCGTCGGAGAGGTCGGTGCGTTCCAGGATGTTGAGCGCCTCGCCGACCGTGGTCCCGCCGGAGGAGGAGGGCGCGACGGAGTAGACGTCCAGGCCGCGGTACGAGGTCCTCGTGGGCGGCCGGTACTCGACGCGGTAGGCGGCGAGGTCGCGTTCGGACAGCTCGCCGGGGCGGGCGTTCCAGCCGGAGCCGGGGTCCACGGGCGGCTTGTCGACCGTCCGCACGATGTCCCGGCCGATGTCGCCCCGGTACAGGGCGTCGACGCCCTCACGGCGCAACTCCTTGTAGGTGCGGGCCAGATCGGGGTTCTTGAAGGTGGAGCCGACGACCGGGAGTTCGCCGCCCGGGAGGAACAGCCCGGCGGTGTCGGGGAAGTGGCGGAAGCGGGACTCGTTGGCGGCGGTCTGCGCGCGGAAGGTCTCGTCGACCGTGAAGCCGTCGCGGGCGAGGCGTTCGGCGGGCTTCAGGACCGTGCTCAGGTCGCGCTCGCCCCACTTGTCGAGCGCGCGCTGCCAGGTGGCGGGCGTGCCGGGGGTGCCGACCCCGAGTCCGCTGCTGACGGCTTCGGCGAACGGGATCGGCTCGCCGCTCTCCAGGAACAGTCCGGAGTCGGCGGTCAGCGGAGCCGTCTCGCGGCCGTCGAGGGTGTGCACGGTGCGGGAGCGGGCGTCGTAGTAGACGAAGTAGCCGCCTCCGCCGACGCCGGCCGAGTAGGGCTCGGTGACGCCGAGCGCGGCGGCCGTGGCGACGGCCGCGTCGACGGCGTTGCCGCCCTTCCTCAGGACCTCGATCCCGGCCGCTGAGGCGTCGGCGTCGACGCTGGAGACCGCGCCGCCGTGGCCGACGGCCACCGGCGTCTTGGGCGTGTGCCGGGAGGGCGCCTCGTGCGGGGCGGACGGCGGGGCCGCCCCCACCGACAGTACGGCGGCACCGACCGCCAGGAGTGCGAAATTCCGTGCGACAGGACGACGCATCCGTACCTCCGGTGAACGGCTGTCCGCGCAGCCTAGTTCGTCACCGGGCTCCCGTCAGGAAGGCCGGGGGCGTGCCGCCCCGCCGTGACAGCCAGGCCATCTGTGCCCGCTCGTGGTGGGAGCCGCCCCCCTCGTGGTCGTTGAAGTCGTAGACCTCGATCTCCTTGTCGTCGTGCACCCAGGCGTTGAAGGCGGCGAAGACCGTGGACGGCGGACAGGTCCGGTCCTCCAGAGCCGTCGAGAAGAGGGCGGGGGCGGTCGCTCGGGCCGCGAAGTGGACGCCGTCGAAGTAGGCGAGCGTTCGCCGGACCCGCTCGACACGTCCACGGTGCGCCTTGAGGTAGTTGCCGATCTCCCGGTAGGGCGGGCGGTCGGTGAGGGTGAGCGCCCGAGGGAAGTCGCACAGGAACGGGACGCTGGGCATGGCCGCCACCAGATCAGGGACCAGCCCGGCCACCGCGATCGTGATGCCGCCACCCTGGCTGTTGCCGAGGACGGTGGTGTGCGCGGGATCCACCAGGGGGTGGGAGCGTGCGGCTTCCACCCCGCGCACGGCGTCCGTGAAGAGGCGCCGGTAGTAGTACGTCTCCGGGTCGTCGATGCCCCGTGTCATGAAGCCGGGGCTTGACGGGCCGCTGCCCACCGGGTCGGGCGTGTCGCCCACCGTCCCGCCGCTGCCCTGGCCTCGCGTGTCCATCACGAAGTGGGCCCGCCCCGTCGACGCCCACAGCAGGTGGCTGTGCGACAGGCCGCGTCCGCCGTTGTAGCCGATGAACTGCACCACGACGGGCAGCGGTTCGGTGGCGCCCTCGGGGAGCACCAGCCAGCCCTTGACGCGGTGGCCGCCGAATCCGGAGAAGGTGACGTCGTGGACGCGGACGGTTGACAGACCGGTGGTGACGGGTTCGAAGCGCACGTCGAGATCGTGCTCGCGTGCCTCCCCCAGTGTCCGGGCCCAGAACGCGTCGAGGTCGTCGGGCTCGGCCGACTGGCTGCGGTGTTCCCGGAGATCGTCGAGGGAGAGGTCGAACAGGGCCATGGGTGCTCCTGGGTGAGTGAAGGGCGATGTCCGGAACGGGATCAGCCGAGTCGCGTGCCGTCGGCTGTCAGGGTGACTGGTTGGCCGGTGCGGGCCGAACGGTCGGCCGCCACCCCGGTGAGGACGCTGCTCAGTCCGTCCTTGTACCCGGCACGGCGGCCCAGCGGGTCGGCCGCGTCTCCTCGGAAGACGTCGTCGAGCAGTAATCTGTCACCGCCGCCGTGGCCGCCGACCCCCTGGGCGATGGCCACGTCCTCCGGCCTGCTCCAGTGCTCCTGGACCGTGAGTCGCTCGTGGCCCCCGTCGTGCGCTTCGCCGGTCGCGGTCGGGGCGGTCCCGGCGCCCGTGGGCGTGTGTCCCCGCTCGCGGACCTCCAGGTCGAGCCGGCCGCGCGTACCCGTGAACGACACCCGGTAGCCCTCGTGGGGCGCGTAGGCGGTCAGGGAGTAGGTCAGCACGGTCCGGTCGGTGTAGCGGACGAGGACCGACATGGTGTCGTCGATGGTGACGCCCTCGGCGAAGACGTCCTGGTCCCGCAGATAACCGTCCTCGTGCTCGGCGTCGAGGTACAGCGCCTTCAGGCGCGCGTCCGAGGCGAGGTCCAGGAGGAAGGGGTCGCTGCCGAGGGCCGACGCGCCGTGGGAACGGGCCGGCCGGGGGGTGGTGTACTGGCGGGCCCCCGCCCCGGTGTCCCCGTAGAACCGCAGGCCGGTCTGGGCGAAGACGAGTTCCGGTGAGCTGCCCAGCCACCAGTTGACGAGGTCGAAGTGGTGGGTCGACTTGTGCACGAGCAGCCCGCCGGACCGGCCGTGGTCGCGGTGCCATCGGCGGAAGTAGTCCGCGCCGTGGACGGTGTCGAGCATCCATTCGAAGTGGACGACGGTCACCTCGCCGACACGGCCGGAGGCCAGGACCTCCCGGACCGCGGTATTGCGGGGCGAATAGCGGTAGTTGAAGGTCACGATCAGCCGCGCGCCACTGCGCTCCGCGGCGGCGGCGATCCGCGCGCAGTCGTCGGCCGTGGTCGCCATCGGTTTCTCGACGATGACGTCGACGCCCGCGTCCAGGGCGGCGCACACGTAGTCGGCGTGCGCCGCGTCCACCGTCGTGACGATCACCGCGTCGGCCACGGCGAGGACGGTGTCCAGGCCGTCCGGGGTGTGACAGGGGGCTTCGGGACGGCCGGTGGTCCGCAGGAGCTGGTTGTAGTACGCCATCCTGGTGCCGTTGGTGTCGCAGAAGGCGACGAGGGTCCCGGTGTCGCTCCATTCCCCGAGCAGGGCGTCGACGTACAACTGCGCGCGGTGGCCGAGGCCGATGATCGCGTAACGGCGGGCCATGGGGCCTCCTGGGAGTGGTCGGCACCGGGCGGGCCACCGCGGCGGCCCGCCCGGTGGGGCGGGTTGCGAAGGAGGCTCAGTACTCCACGGCGCCGATGTCGGGTTCCTCGTCGTAGAGCGCGGCGCCCCGGTAGTCGACGCCACCGTTGTCGGGGATGGCGAGGCCGTTGTCGATGAGGACGGAGCGGGCGAGCGGGCGGTAGCCGAGGGCCGTGCTCAGGCGGGGGCCGCTGATGGCGTCACCGTAGGGGCCGGAGACGTCCGGGTCGGCGAACTTCGCGTCACCGCTGACGGCGTTGGTCTCACCGGCGGGCACGGGGAGGTCGGCGCCGCCGTAGTAGTTGGTGTCGTAGGTGATGGTGTCGCTGTTGCTCAGCACCGCGCCGTCCGTCGTCGAGTGGAAGGCGTTGTTGCGGAGGGTGTAGGTGCCGTTGAGGTAGGAGCCGTAGCCGTAGACGAGGTACTTGCTGCCGTTGTCGTTGTAGACGGTGTTGTTGTGGATCTGCGCCGTCGCCCTGGTGTTGGAGTGCAGGTACATCGCGTAGCGGCTGCTGTTGACGATGATGTTGTAGCGGGCCGTGACGCTGCCGAAGCCGAACTGGCAGAAGAGGATGCCGTCCCCGTTGTCGTGCATGTAGTTGTACTGCACGAGCACGTTGGTGGTTCCGCGGTCGGGGTCGATGGCGTTGTGGTCGGCGCCGCCGGCCTTGCGCCTGGTCCCGTACACCTCGTTGTGCTCGATGGTGATCCGGTCGGAGTAGTACGTCTCGATGCCGGAGGTGCCGGCGTGTGCGACCACGTTGTGGTCGATCTGCCCGTCCCTGACGTCGGTGAGGTAGATGCCGTTGCAGCCGTAGTCGGTGCCGGCCTGGGAGATGTAGTTGCCGCTGAGGGTGACGTCGGTGTGCGGGGTGAACCTGGTGTCGGTGGCGGAGGTGCGGGTGCCCCAGCCGGTGGCGACGGCGCCGGGGCCGTCTCCGGTGTACTGCTTGACGATGATGCCGCCGAACGAGGTGTTGACGACGGTGGAGTCGGTGACCGTGATGTCGTTGAGGACGGTGGCGGTCCCGGGCGGGGCGGTGACGTCGGGCACGGTGGTGTCGAAGACGATGCCGCCGGTGCGCTTGGAGCCGTCCCAGCCGGTGCCGAAGTTGATGCCCGGTTCGGTGCTGGACCCGGGGTCACCGGAGATCCAGTTGTCCTCGCCGGTGACGTCGTGGACGTCGACGCCGTCCACGACGAAGTGGTCCAGGGTCTCGGAGTTGTCACCGGAGATGTGGATGCCGCGCAGGTCGGCCAGGTTCTCGCCGGGGGTGTCGGTGGCGGGTGCCTCGTTGCTGACGTCGAGGTCCCGGATCTCCCAGTACTCCTGGTTGTGCAGCCTGACGGCGTCCGCGACTTCGCCGCCGCCCTGGATGGCCGGTTTCAGGGGGGAGTCGTCGGCGCCGGCGTAGGACCCGATCGTGATGGGGGCGGACGCGGTGCCGGAGCCCTTCGGCCACAGCTGCCCCTCCCAGGTGCAGCCCTTGCGGAAGAGGATGCGGTCGCCGGGCTTGAAGGTGGTGGAGTTCACCTTGTCCAGGCTCTTCCACGGATGGTTGGAGGAGGTGCCGGAGGCGGTGTCCTTGCCGCTGCCCTGGCAGGAGTTGACGTAGTAGGTGCGGGCGGCGGCGGAGGCGGGTGCGGCGAGCACGACCGAGGCTCCGGCCGTGAGGGCGACGGCCGTGACCACGGCGCCCAGACGGTGGACGGCTCTGGCCACGGGTGGCGCCCAGCGCGGACTGGACATGGGTGAGGGTGTCCTTCCGTTCGGTGAAGGGGGGGAGACGGTGCGAGGTGCCACCGCTGCGGGGGAGGGAAGCGTCCCGTGCTTCCGCTCACTCGCCCGATCGGCCGGCGCGGCGGATCGGGTCGTAGGCCCGCAGGTGACCGCACATGCCGAGGGTCTCCTCGGCCGGGCGGGCGATGCGGGCGGACTCGGCGTCGAAAAGGTGGTCGATCTCACCGGCGCGCAGGGCGTCGATCTGTGCCAGGGTGCGCTGGGCGGCGGCGAGCGGACCCTGGCGCACGACCTCGGTCCACTCCCCCAGGCGGGGCGCGACCAGGCGGGCCGCGTCCCGGTAGAAGTCGTGCAGGGCCCGGGTGTTGCCGCTCTCCCATTGGTGTACGAGTTCGGTGAAGCCGGCCACGGCGAGGTCCCGGCGGGCCCGCGCGCGTTCCGGGCTCGGCCGGCCGGTGTCGTCGAGCAGGGAGACGGCCCGGGGATACGCGTCGGGGGTGAGGTGGCCGGCGGGGAAGGTGAGGACGGCGTCCCCGGCTTCGGGGAGCCCGCTGTTCTGCATGACGACCGTGACGCGCAGGTCCTCGTCGTTGACGGCGCGGTGGATGGTTCCGGGGGTGAACCAGACGACGTCCCCCGGCTCCAGGATGTGCGTCCTCGGACCCTCGGTGTTCAGTGTCTGGAGCCGGCCCCGGCCGGCGGTGACGACGTAGCCCTCCGTACAGGTGAGGTGCATGTGCGGTGAGCCGCCGTGCTCGTCGTCCGCGGTCGGCCAGGGGTAGGCGCGCAGCGCGCTCAGGCCGACCGCGCCGGGGAAATCGGGCACGGGGCGCGTATCGGTCCGTCCTCCCCGGTGCGGAACGTCGGTACCGGTGTCGCTCACAGGGCGAACTCCGCCGCCAGCGGCTCCAGTTCTTCCCGCCCGATCCTGCGGTCGACGAACACGAAGCGGTGGCGCAGGCGCAGCGTGTCGCCGGGCGGAAGCTTGATCTCCGTGTCGAACGCGGGCGAGGGGTTGAGCGCGGCGAACTGCTTGCTGCGGGCGAACCAGGTGAGGGGGACGTCCGCGGACGTGGTGCCGGCGAGGGCGAGGACGGTGGCTCCGCCGTCGATCTCGTCGTGGTCGCTGGCGATCGCCGCCCAGGGGACGCGTGCGCCCATGAGGTCCTCGCCCTCGTGGCCGTCGGCGCCGATGACGTCGCCGTCGGTCCAGGCGCGGGGGCCGCGCCAGAACAGGCCGGTGTAACCGGCGTTGGGCCGCCCATGGGTGGTGGGGCTGCCCATGCGCAGGGCGTCGTCATGGACGTTGGTGAGGTCGCTGCCGAAGTCCAGGGCCCAGATGCCGCGTGCGGGGTCGGCACTGTGGAAGCGCAGGGTGCGTACCTCGGTGAGCCACCGGTCGTCACTGGAGGCGACCCAGTCGAGGTGCTCGCGGAGGGTGAGATCCGCGTCCTCGGTGGTGGTGTCCTGGTCGAAGGCGCGGTGCAGTTGGGTGCCGTGGTTCTCCCGCCACACGTAGCCGTGCCCGGGGGCGCCCTCCTCGAAGGTGGGGCCGCCCCAGAAGTTGTCGCCGGACAGGTGGGACCAGGTCATCTGAAGGCCCTTGTGCCATCGGTGGTCCCATGGGCGGTACACACCGAGCGGCGCCCCCGACAGGGTCCGCAGCGGGTACAGGTACGGCTTGGGGGACTCCTCGACGGGGGTGTCGGGCCGGTAGACGTAGTGGGCGACGTCCGTGCCGCCGACGCTGACGACCGCTTCCGTGCCGTTGTCGTCGTGGCGGAGGATGAAGGGCGTGTCAGGCACTGGCGTGCTCCTTGTCGGCATCCGGGGAGGGCGCGGTCGCGGCGGGGCCGTTCATGGCGTGGTAGTACGGGTTGTCGGGGGTCAGGTCGGCGGGCGTGACGGGGCGGCCGGTGGCCGCGGACTCGTACAGCGCCGCGATGAACGCGAGGGTGCGGCGGCCGTCCGCACCGCTCGCCTCGGGGCGCCGACCCTCGCGCAGGGCGGCCAGCAGGTGGCCGAGCTGGGCGGCGTGCGAGCTGGCGAGGTCGTCTGCGGGCGCCCCGAGGGCGCTCGGGCCGTCGCCCGCCCGGTGCGGAGCGGGCGTCCAGGTCCAGTGGCTGTTGTCGTAGCCGTACAGGTGGCTGAGTTCGACCGTCGCCTCGGTGAAGTCGAAGCGCAGGTAGCTGGTCTCGCGGGGCGAGAGGACGCTGTTGACCATGGAGACCATCGCCCCGGAGGCGAACCGTACGATCGCCATGGAGACGTCCTCGGTGTCCACGTCGCGGGCCAGGGTGCCGGCGGCGGCGCGGACCTCGGTCCAGTCTCCGAGGAGGGACAGCATGAGGTCCATCTGGTGGATGCCGTGGCCCATGGCGGGCCCGCCGCCCTCGCTCTCCCAGGTGCCCCGCCACGGAACGTCGTAGTAGGCGTCGTCCCGGTACCAGAGGGTGTGGCAGACGCCGACCAGGGGGGTGCCGAGGGCGCCGGTGCGGATCTGCTCGCGCAGGGCGCGCGCCGCGGAGCCGAAGCGGTGCTGGAAGACGTACGACACGTAGGGGCCGCCGTCGCGTTCGTGTGCGGCGATCGCGTCGTACTGGGCGACCGACACGGCCGGGGGCTTCTCGCACCACACCCAGACGCCGGCGTCCAGACAGGCCACTACGGCGTCGTGGTGCGCCGCCGGCGGGGTGCACACGACGACGAGGTCGAGCCGTTCCGCCGCCAGCATCTCCGGCAGGTCGTCGTAGGCGGCGGGGACGTTCCAGCGGGAGGCGAAGGCGACCGCCCGGTCGGCGTCCAGGTCGACGACCGCGACGACGGTCGTCTGGTCCTCGTGGGCGCGCAGGGCCTGCAGGTGGGCGTCGGCGATGTTTCCGGCACCGACGACCGCCACCCGGGCGGGGTGGTGAGCGTGAGTCATGGGTCTCTTTCCGGGGGAGGTGTTCAGACGGCGCGGTGTGCGCTGCCGGACAGTGCCTGGGCGGGGTTGGAGAAGCGCAGGCTGATGGCGAGGCCGATGAGGGCGATGGCCATGTAGAAGACGGTCATGGCGGCGGTGAGGGCGGCCGGCGGGCCGCCGGGATCGGCCATGGCACCGAAGATGGTGACGACCAGGGTCTGTGTCTCGGCGCTGGAGACGAAGAACGTCAGCTCGAACGAGCCGAGTACGCGTACCAGGCAGAGCACGCCGGCGGCGACGATGCCGGGTGTCAGCAGCGGCACCAGGACCCGCGTGAACAGCTTGAGGTTGTTCGCGCCGAACACCCGGGCGGCGTCCTCGACCTGCGGTGAGATCTGTTCCACGAACGGCACCGTGATGAGGATGACCAGCGGGAGGATCGGTACGAGGTTGACCAGGATCACCGACAGCAGGGTGCCGCCGATACCGAGGCGGTACATCAGCGCCGCGAGCTGCACGGCGTAGGTCAGGGGCGGCAGGATCACCGGAAACAGGGCGAACAGCATGATCGCCGAGCGGCCCGGGAACGACTTGCGGGCCAGGACGTAGCCGGCGGGCACGCCGATCACCAGGGCCAGCAGGACGTCGGCCACGGCCACCTGGAAGGTGACGGCGAGCGACGAGGAGAGACCGGGGGCCTCCCACGCCTGGCGGAACCAGTCGGAGGTCACCGAGCCGGGCAGCCAGCCGGCGCCCCAGGAGCCGCCCAGGGACGCGACGATCACGGAGGCGAGGACCGCCAGCAGGAACGCCCCGAACAGTCCGGCCATGATCCAGGTGACGACGGCGGTCACCGTCGGGCGTGGCTTGGACGTCCGCCTGGGCGAGGCGGCCCCGGTGGAGCGGGGGCCGGCGGTCGGAGGGGTGGTGAGGGTGGTCATCAGCCCTTGCCTCCTACCGCGGGTCCCTTGTACAGGCG
Source organism: Streptomyces pimonensis (assembly GCF_041380215.1). Lineage (NCBI taxonomy): Bacteria > Bacillati > Actinomycetota > Actinomycetes > Kitasatosporales > Streptomycetaceae > Streptomyces > Streptomyces pimonensis. The sequence continues at coordinate 37,532 of NZ_JAHWZY010000020.1, read as the reverse complement.
GTTGCGCAGCAGCACCATCAGGGCGAGGAACAGCAGCTCGATGAGGGTGAGCACGATGGCGATGGCGGACGCCTGCGCGTAGTCCGAACGCTGGGACGCGGCTTGGTAGATGGGGATCGTCAGGACGTGGGTCTCGTTGTCGGGCTGGCCGACCAGGATCGCCGAGGGGAAGATCGCGAACGCTTCGACCAGGGCGAGCATGAACGTGGTGAGGATGCCGGGCATCGCCAGGGGCAGGGAGATCTTCCAGAACCGGGTGGCCCGGCCGGCCCCCAGGGTGGCGGCGGCGTTCTCCAGGGCCGGGTCGATGCCGCCGAAGAAGCCCATGAGCAGCAGGAAGGCCAGCGGCAGGGTGGTCAGGACGGCGGCGATGAAGGTGCCCTCGTAGTTGTAGAGGAGGTCGGCCTTGGGCAGGCCGATCGCCTCCAGCGCCAGGTTGGCCCAGCCGTAGGGGGAGAACACCCGCAGCATGCCCTGGGCGATGAGGATGCTGCCGAAGGTAATGGGCAGCATCAGGACCAGGGTGACCAGCCTCCGGCCGCGGAAGTCGCGTCGGCACTGGTAGGCGAGGGGGGTGGCCAGGCCGACGCTGACCAGGGCCACGGGCACGGCCAGCCGCAGCGTCTTGAAGATGGCGTCCCGCTGGTAGGAGTCGCCGAAGAAGTCCTGGTAGTTGGCGAACGGGCCGCCTCCTTCCAAAGGCTGGAAGGAGATGGAGACGCCGTAGAGGAAGGGGTAGAGGAACAGCGCGCCGATCACGACGAGGGCCGGCAGCAGCAACAGCAGCGACCAGTCGATGCCGCGTTCGGCCAGCCGGTGCTTCAGGGGCCGCCGGCCAGTGGTCGCCCGCGACGGGTCGAGCACCTCAGCCATGCGGAGCCTCCCCCGCACCGGTTCCGGACGCGGAGGACTCGGCGTAGACCAGGACCCGCTCCGGCACGACGCCCAGGTCGAGGACGGCGCCCGCGGCAACCGGCTGGTCGGTCTTCAGGTGCAGTACGGTGTCGTCGCCCGTGCGGGCCCGCACCGACAGTTCCCGGCCGTGGTACTCGACCACTTCCGCGACCGCCTTGACGGAGTTGCCGGTCGCGCCGGAGCCGACCACGAAGTCCTCGGGCCGGATGGCCACGGTTACCCCGGCTCCGGGCTTCAGCGTGGTGCCGGAGCGGTGGCTGCCGTGGATGACGGTGCCGTGGGCCCGCACGCCGACCGCGTCCCCGTGCCCGGTGGCCTCGACCTGCGCCGGGAAGAGGTTGCGGTAGCCCATGAAGCCGGCGACGTACGCGCTGACCGGGTTGGTGTACACCTCCTGCGGCGTGCCCGTCTGCTCCAGCACGCCCTTGCGCAGCACGACCAGGCGGGTGGCGAGGGACAACGCCTCCTCCTGGTCGTGGGTGACGTAGAGGACGGTGAGGCCGCGCTCCTGGTAGAGGCGCTTGATCTCGGTGCGCATCTCGATGCGCAGGGCCGCGTCCAGGTTGGACAGCGGCTCGTCCATGAGGACGATCTCGGGTTCGATGGCCAGGGCCCGGGCGATGGCGACGCGCTGCTGCTGTCCGCCGGACAGCTGCGAGGGCAGTTTGGCCGCGTGCTCGTGCAACTGGACCAGCCGCAGGGCGCGCAGGGCCCCCTCCTGGCGCTGTGCCTTGGGGACACCCCGCATGCTCAGGCCGAACTCGACGTTCCTCTGCACGCTCATGTGCGGGAAGAGGGCGTAGTTCTGGAAGACCATCCCGAAGCCGCGTTTCTCCGTCGGGAGGGTGTCGATCCGGGTGTCGTCGAGCCAGATGGAGCCGCTGGTGAGCGGCTGCAGGCCCGCCAGGCAGGCCAGCGCGGTGGACTTGCCGCAACCGGAGGGGCCCAGCAGTGCGACGAACTCACCCCGTTCGAGGTCGAGGTCGAGCTCGGCCAGGGCGGGGGCGCCGGCCTTGGCGTACTGGCGGGTGACCCCTCGCATCGACAGCCTCTCGAAGGTGACCGCGGGCTTGGTGCCTGTCATCGCCATGGCTCAGCTACCGACCTTGGATCCGACGTTGCGCTGCCAGAGGTCGAACGCCTCCTGCATCCTGTCGGGCGCCAGCGCGACACGGACCTCACCGGTCTTCAGGGCCTTCGGGTAGAAGTCGGGCCGGCCCCACTCCTCCACGAAGGCGCCCACCTTCGAGCCCGAGTTCTCGGTGGTGACGTCCTTGTTGGCGGTGGTGAGCACACCGGTGGTCAGCCGCTCCTGCTGCGCCTCCCGGTCCACCAGGTACGACTCCAGCTTCAGGACGACGTACAGCGTCTCGGCGCTGACGCCCTTGGGCACCATCGCGAAGTGGCCGTCGCTGATCCAGTTCTGGTTGTCGAACAGGGCGATGCCGGTGTCCGCGGGCCAGGTCCTCGTCTTACGGTTCGACACGTCGTGGGCGATGATCGTCGGGATGACCTCCAGCTGACCGGCTCCGAACTGCTGCGCCAGGATGGTCGAGCTGGCCGGGTAACTGTTGACGTACTCGCCCAGTTCGGCGAGGTAGTCCCAGGTCTTGTCCCAGCCCTTGACGGGGTCCTGGGGGTCGGAGTCGCCCAGCATGTAGGGCAGGGCCTGGATGAAGGCGCGGCCGGAACCGGAGCCGGAGGGCTGCGCGTAGGCGAACTTGCCCTTGTGCGCCTTGGCCCACTCCAGGAGTTCCTCGGGGGTGGCCGGGACGTCGCCGGCCTCGACCTTGTCCGGGTTGTAGTCGATGAAGGGCCCGTTGGGGTCGTAGTTGATCAGTACCCCGAGACCGTGGGCGGTCTTCTGCAGTTCGGCGCGCGGCGCGTCCTGGATCGCGGAGAGGTCCGGCAGCGAGTCGGCGTTGGCCTCGACCTGCTCCAGCAGGAGGTCCTGCTTCTCAGCGGCGCCGAGCACGTCCGGCCCGCCCAGGACGAGGGAGACGTCCATCTTGCCGCCACTGCGCTGCGCCCGGACCTTGCCGGCGACGTCCGGACCGGCCGCCGTCTGGTAGGTGACACCCGAGACCAGGTCCGGGTTGGCCTTCACGAAGGCGTCGATGGCGGCCTTGCCGCCGCCGGCCAGGTTGCCGCCACCGTCCATGACGGTCAGCTTGATGGGCTTGGCCGGCTTCTTGGGCGTCAGGGAGTCCGCGGCCGACGAGGAATCGGTTCCGGGCGCGCCGCATCCGGCGATGGTCAACGCCGCCGCCAGAGCAATGGCGGCCCCTGTGAAGGCCCGGGCGCGTCCGCCCCGGGCAACACCTTGCTGTGTCACGGGTTTTCCTTTCGCCACTCCGGCCTCCGCGCGGGAAACGGCCTGGTCCGCCGCCTCTCCCGGTCCGCTCGAGTGGGATGAATCGATGAGAGATCCACCACGTGTCGCACCTGCCGTGGTGTCGGAGCGACCATAGTGATCGATCACTTTTTGCGTCAATACCCTTGCAGATGATCGATCACTTTTGCTCTGGTGAATCTCGGCGTTCGTAAACGCCGCCAACATAAAGCGCCTTCGGGCTAGCGCTTTTCTACTCACCAAGGAGGGGGACCACTGGACCCTCGGGGGACGAGTTCATACAATTTACTTTCGCTAATTTGCATAGCCCGCTCGCCCCGGATTGCGGCGAGCAGGGACGCCATCGCCTGCCGCCCCAGCGCCTCCCCGTCGCTCCTGACCGTGGACAGCGTCGGACGCAGGTAGAGACCGAACGGTTCGTCGTCCCACCCGAAGACGCTCACGTCTTCGGGGACCCGGATCCCTCGATCCTGAAAACCCCTGATGACCCCGATGGCCACGTAGTCGTTGGCCGCGAGCACCGCCGTGACGCCGGAGTCCGCCGGGAGTTCCCGGGCGGCCTGGTACCCCGAGCGCACCGACCAGTCCCCGTCGTAGATGCCGTACGACTCCAGACCGTACTTGGCGACGGCCTCCGCGTACACGGCGCGGCGGTTGTCGGCCGACGCCCAGCCACGCAGTCCGGCGACATGCAGGAAACGGCGGTGTCCGAGGTCGGCCAGGTGACGGACGATGTCCTCGGCCGGCCTTCCGTCGGCCAGCTTTCCCCGTGAATGCATGTCGTCGTCGTACTCGCCGAACACGATCACGGGCGCCGTCTCGCCCTTCATACGCGCACCGAGGTCACCGAGCGGGGTGAACGACAGGACGCCCTCCGCCTGCCCCGATGCCAGGAGGTTCAGGACACCCTCGGCGCGTCGGCCCTCCCCGCCCTCCAGTCCGATGACGTCGGTGGTGAACCCCTCCTCGTACGCCGCGGCGGAGGCGCCCCGGAGCATGGGGATGGGCACGAAGTTCGTCAGCTCCGGCAGCACGATCGCGACCCGGTTGGTCCGCCGTGTCCGCATGGACCGGGCGATGAGGTTCGGGTGGTAGTCCAGTTCGGCGATGGCTCGGTCGATCTTGGACTTCGTCGTCGGCTTCATGCCGCCGTCGTTCTTCAGATATCGCGAGACGGTTTGGTGCGACACGCCGGCCAGCCGGGCGACCTCCCAGATGGTCGCGCGCTTCCTCTTCGGTCCTGCCGTTCCTGAGCCGCCGACCATGCCGATATGCGTCCTTCCCTTGAACCGCGCGACGGCCGATCCGCCGGAACAGGCGAAACCGACGCCCTGACCACGCAGTCGATTGCTCCGAGCATAGAACGGCGGCCGGGCCGGTCCATCAATTCCGCACTCCTCCGGCGGAGCCGGGCACGAGGGGGTGGCCCAGGGCCCCGCCTCTTCCGGGCCGCCCCGGGAGCGGGGCGGAGGACGCCGCACCAGGCGGCCCGGAAGCGGCCGGACGAAGCAAAGTGATCGATCACATGCAAGGGTCTTGCTCTCCGGGGTGAACGATCACTACGTTGCCCCGGAACCTTCCGCCGCCACCGTGCGCCGATCCGGCGGCTCCGGCCTCCCGATCCCCTCCCCCTTTCCCCGCACCGCCCGGATCCGTTCCCGGCAACCCGAGACCCAAGGAGTTCGACGTGCGATCCTCCATGGACAGAACCGGTCCGCGAGCACGGAGACGGACCATCGGGCTCGCCACCGCGGCCCTCCTCCTCACGGGGCTCGCCCTGCCCGGTACCGCCTCGGCCACCGGCCTCGCCCCGGTCACGCTGATCAGCGAGGACTTCGACGACCCGACCGGGTCCACCGACTTCGGCTTCCCGACCGGTGCGGGGACCGGTGACGGTGTACTGCACCTCACGGACGGCATGCGCAGCTACACGACGTCCGTCAAACGGTTCCCGTCCTCGATCCGGGAGGAGACGACCCTGGACCTGCGGTTCGACTGGAGCACGGCGATCGCCGACCCGGCGATGAAGACCGGTCTGGAGCTGCGCGACGACGACGGGCGCCTCGTCTTCGCGATCGCGTCGACCGCCACCGAACTCCGTTACGCGGTGACGGGACCCGATTCCACCTCCGCCTCCGCGACGGACGACCTCAACCCCGTGTGGAACCGGACTCCTTTCGACAGCAGCAAGTGGTTCACGGTGGACCTGCACATGGACTTCTCCGTCGGCACGCTCCAGTACGCGATCACCACCAAAGAGGCGGCCCCGAGAGTGATGGCCTCCGGGACGGAGGACATCACCGGGACGAACCTCGCGAAGTTCGTCGCCTGCAACTACTACGGGACCGGTACGCAGTCGATCGACGACTTCAGCCTGTCGCGGCCCGCCCACTCCGCCCAGGGTTCCCTGGCCGGCACGTCCGTCTACGCCTTCGGCGACAGCATCGTCCAGGGCAACGGGTACGCACGTGGCTTCGTGGACTTCGTCGCCGAACGCGAGAGGATCTCGCTCACGAAGTACTCGAGGAACGGCGCGACGCTGGGCCCGGCGCCCGATGCCCACGGCGGGCAGATCATCTCCCAGGTGCGCCGGGCCGTCGCCCAGGCGCCCGACGTCATCGTCTTCGACGGTGGGACGAACGACGCCTCGGAGATCCACGACAACCGGACGTACGAGCTCGGGCAGGTCGGCGATTCCCTGGATCCTGCCGACCTCGACACCGGTACCTACGCCGGAGCTCTCGAAGCAACCGTCCACGCGATGAGGGAGAAGTGGCCGACGTCCCGGATCGTGTACGTGACCACCCACAAACTGGTCTCACGGGACTGGCAGACCCAGCTGGCTCTGCGGGAGGTCACGTTGCGGGCGGCCGAGAAGTGGGGTGTCACGGTCGCCGACGTCTTCGGTGACACGACCCTGGACACCCGGATCGACGCCCAGCGCGTGGCCTACACCTTCAACGGCCGCGACGCCAACGGCTTCCCGACCAGCAACGGCAGTGGCACGCATCCCAACATCACCGCCATCACCGAGTTCTACGTGCCCGTGCTGACCGCCCGCCTGGTGCGCCCCGACGACCGGTGACTGCCGGCTCGTGATCCGGCGGGCGTGCCGACGCCCACGCGGAGGCGGTGCGCCGGTCCGGCGTCGCAGCAGGGCGGGCGCGGTGGCCGGCGCCGTCGACGGCCCGCCAGGTCCGCCGTGCCGCACGAAACGGTGGTGGGCCTGCGGACCGGTCCGCGGGCCCACCACCATTCACCTGCCCGCGGGAACGTCCGCCCGTACGAGTTCGCGGTGTCCGTCGGGGAAGCGGATCTCCACGGTCCCGTCGGGCATCGCGCGGGCGCGGGCGTCACTCTCCGGCGCCCGGAGGACACCGTGGACGGCGGGGTCGGCGGAGAGGACCACCAGGGTGGCCAGGAGGAGGGTGCCACCGGGATGGGCGGCGGTCAGTAGTGGCGTGGCCGAGTGGGCGCCGTGGGCGTTGTGTCCGGACCGGTGGGCGACCGTGCCGTGACGGGCGTCCGGACCGGTCTCCCAGCCGAGCAGTCCGACCAGGGCGCTGGTGAGGCCGTCCCGGCGGACGGCCACCGCCCGGCCGGGACCGCTGCTGCCGGCGGGGGGTTCGTCGTCGTCCGCGACGGCCCAGCCGCCTTCACGCACGGTGAGGCCGGCGGGGGCGTCCACCACGTGGACGCGCGCCTCCCACGGGCCGTGCACCACGCTCGCGCTCACGATGCGGGCCGTGGGGGGATCGGCGTCGCGCAGGCAGGGGGTGTGCCAGGAAGCGGCCCGGGACCCGTCCGTGTAGAGCGGGTGGATGCGTGTCCGGAAGGTGGACCCGGCGTCCCCGACCAGTGCGATGTGGTTGTCGTGACCGGAGGGGCCGTCCTCTGGCGGGGTTTCCGGCGCGGTGGCGGTGGAGTACGCCAGGCGCGCGTAGTGGGGGTTCTCCTGGGCGGTCGCCGGCGGGGGCGGGAGCCGGTCACTGCCGTGGTTGACCAGGCGCACGATGCCGTCGGCGGCGGTGGAGTGCAGCAGCCATCCGGGGGCCGGCAGGGTGAGTCGGCGGTCGGCGGTCTCCACAGGACCCGGTTCCTCGGTCGCCGTCCACACGGGGTGATCGGCCGGGAGCAGCAGACCGAGGAACGCCTTGGCGGCCCAGTAGGGGGACGCCGGCCCCGAGTAGGGCTGGGTGGCCGGGAGGAACGGCCGGTACCAGCCGAGACTCAGCAGACCCCGCTCGTCGGGGACACCACGGTCGGTGAAGTGCTTCAGCGCGCCGGAGGCGAGGCGGCGGGTGCGGCCGGGCGGAAGAGGGGTGGCGTCGGCGAGGACGCCCGCCCACAGCGGAGCGGTGGTGGCGTAGCGGTAGGTCAGGGAGCGGCCCTGGTACAGGGGGGCGCCGTCCGAGCCGAAGAAGTACTGATGGGTGTCGAGGAAGGTGCGCAGTCGCTCACGGTGTTCGCGGACCGGACCGCGGTCGGCGCGGGGGCCCGCGATGCGTGACCACAGCACCGGGTAGAGGTGCAGCGCCCAGCCGTTGTAGTAGTCGAACTTCCGGCCGTCGCCGTCGGTGTACCAACCATCTCCGCGGTACCAGTCCTCCAGCCGGGCCAGACCCGCGTCGATCTCGGCGCGGCTGTGCGGCGCGTCCACGGAGGCGAGGAACTCCTCGGTGACGACCTGGAAGAGCCGCCAGTTGGAGTCGTTGGCCTTCGCTCCGACGAAGCCGCCGAGCCAGTCGACGGTCCGTTGCCGTACGGCGTCGGGCAGCCGGTCCCACAGCCACGGGCGGGTCTCGTGCAGCGCGACGGCCACCGAGGCGGCCTCGACCATGGGCTGGGAGTGATCCGTGATCGGCGGCCAGTGCTCGGGGTGGGCCGGATCGGTGCCGGCGGCGAGGCCGGTGGCGTAGCGGTCGACGAGGTCGCTGATGACGGCGCTGCCCGGCGGGTCGACGCCCTGGGCGCCGGCGATGCGGAAGGCGGCCAGGAGGAAGGAGCGGGCGTATCCCTCGAGGCCGTCGGACCACGCGCCCGAGTACCCGGTGCGGCCGGTGAGACGGTACTGGGCCAGCCCGGGTGAGGCGTAGGGGCGCAGACTCGTCAGGAGGCGGTCGGCGGCGGCCTCCCAGTGGGCGCGGGTGTAGCCGGTGAGCGGCGACAGAGTGAGGTCAGAGGGTGGCAGGTGGCCGGGGCCGGCCGACAGGTGGGGCGCGGTCATGCGGGGGTGGGTCCTCCTGTGTCGGGGGCGCCGCCCGGGCGGGGCGGCGGGCCCACGCTGTCGCGTACGACGATGTGGGTGCCGAGGATGTGCGGGACGCCGAGGGCGTCGCTGCGGTCGCCGAGGGCGAGGCGGACCGCGGCGCGGCCCAGTTCCTCGGCCGGGGTGCGGACGGTGGTCAGAGGCGGGTTGAGGTCCTGGGCGAGAGGAGCGTCGTTGTAGCCGACGACGGAGATGTCGTCGGGGACGCGCAGTCCGGCGTCGGTGACGGCGCGCAGGACGCCGGCCGCCACCATGTCGTCGCCGGCGAAGACGGCGGTGAACTTACGTCCCTGCTTCAGGAGTTCGGTCATGGCGCGGTGTCCGGCGGACCGGCCGAGCCCGCAGTCCACCACGTGGGCGGCCTCCGGGGGCAGTCCGTGCTCGGCCAGAGCCGTGCGGTAGCCGGCGGTGCGTGCGTCGAGGGCGGTGTTCCCGGGCAGGCCGCCGATGAACACGATGTCCCGGTGGCCCGCGGACAGCAGGTGGCTGGTGGCGGCGCGGGCACCCGCCTCGTTGTCGAATCCGACGACCAGGGCGGGCAGGTCGGGATCGGGGGAGGGTCGTCCGCACAGCACGAGACGGGAGCCGACGGCGTTGAGGGCGTGGGCGTAGTGGGCGACGCGCGCCCGGTAGGAGTCGTCCTCGACGACGCCGCCCACCAGGATGACGACACCGGCGCCCTCCTCCCGCATGAGCTGGACGAAGTCGAGCTCGCGCTGGGGGTCCCCACCGGTGGTGCCGACCAGGCACAGCCGGCCGCGCTCGGCGGCCTCGGCCTCCACGCCCTCGGCGACGTGGGCGTAGAACGGGCTGGTGACCTGGCGCAGGACGACGGCGACCGTCTTGCGTCCGCCGCCGACCAGGGCGCGGGCGTGGGCGTTGGCGACGTAGTCGAGGGCGCGGGCGGCGCGCGTCACGCGGGTGCGGGTGGCGGGCGGCACCGGGTAGTTGCCGGACAGGACGCGGGAGACGGTGGCCACCGATACTCCGGCCCGCTCCGCGACGTCCCGGATCGTGACCCGCTTCTTCTGCGTCATGCTGTTCCCGTCCTCCCTGTCCGTGCCGCCGGTACCGCGTCACGCGTTGGCGGCGTGCTCCTTGGCGAATTCCTCGGCCACTCTGTCGCCGCCCTGGGAGCGCCACCTCTTCATCACCGCGTCGTACTCGGACATCGGCGTCCGTCCGGCGATGATCGCAGTGATCGTGTCGTTCATCATCCGCTCCAGGGTCGACCCCTGCTTGGTCCAGGTGGCCGACTGCAGTCCGTAGGAGGCGTTGCGGATGGCGACCGGTATCACCTTCTGCTGCCAGTCGTGCAGGGAGCGGACCACCTCCGGCATGCCCGGGACGAAAAGCACCTGAGGTCCCTCGGCCAGGTAACGGAAGGGCAGGTTGCTGACGTTGTCCACCTCGCCGGCCTTGGTGTACTCCGGTGAGCCGTCCTTGGCCCGGGTGAAGTGCGTGCCCTCCAGCCCCCAGTGCACCAGCTCGTACTCCTTGCTGCCGAAAGGGGCGGCGAGGTAGTCGAGGATGCGCAGGAGCATCTGGATGCGCTCCTTCCTGGCCTTCTTGAGGATCGTGTAGCCGAAGGACCGGCGGGCGGCCTTGATGCCCCCTGGCCTGCCGTCCACGCTGTACGGCAGCGCGGGCGCGGGGGTCATCAGGCCCTCGGCGTCCCGGTAGAGGGTGGCGTACGAGCCGAAGCCGTTCTGCATGGAGCCGACGGTGCCGTTGAGGAAGGCCGTCTGCAGGTCCGGGGTGGACATGGACGTGGCGTCGGGGTGGTACGAGCCCTCCTTGCGCAACCGGGCCTGGAAGGCGATGGCCGCCTTGAAGCGCTCGTCGGTGTACATGGAGTGGAAGTCGCCCTTGTCGTCCACCGCCCAGTCGACCGGGGCGTTGAACGCCGTGGCGTGCACCGCGTTGCCGAAGGTCGACCCGTTGGACGCGCCCAGGGCGTACGCCTTGCCCCGGGTGGCCTTCTTGGCGACGGCGGCGAAGTCCTCGGCGGTCCAGCCCTCCTTCATGCCGGCGTCCGTGAACATCCGCCGGTTGAGCCACAGCGTGGAGCCGGGCATCGGGCGTTCCAGCGGAATGCCGTAGATCAGACCGCCGATGCGGCCCATGTCGTGCCATGCGTGCGTGGGGATGTTCGCGAGGTTGGGATAGTCGGTGACCGCGTCACCCGACAGGAACGGGGTGAGGTCCTCGGCACGCCGCTGCACGAACTCCGCCTCGCGGGGCAGCTCGTAGCCGGAGAAGAGGTTGATGATGTCGGGCAGGGCGTCCGGGTCGTTGGCCATCACCGTGGCCATCTTCTTCTCGTAGTCGCCTTGCGGGACGACGGTGTACTCGATCTTGACGCCCAGTGCCTTCTCGACGGCCTGCCAGTACTTGTTCTGGTCCCTGCTCTTCGGCGGTACGCCGAAGGAGACGGACATGACCTTGACGGTGGAGCCGTCGCCCGGTGTGCGGGACACCGAGGTGGTCAGGTCGGAGGGGTAGGTGGTGTAGCCGGCCTGGACCCCCGAGTCGGTGGGTGCGAGGTCGGGCCTGGCGCCCGCGACCGGCTTGTAGTCGGGCCACGGGGCGAGCTTCTTGCCGGAGTTGGAGACGTCGCCGCCTGTGGACTCGCTGGAACAGGCGGTGAGCAGGGTCGGGACGGAGACGGCGGTTCCGGCTGCGGCCATGGAGCGCAGCAGGGTGCGTCGGGACATGCTGGGCATGACGGTGGGCCCTTTCGGGTGCGGTTTGTGAGGCGTCGGTGCGGCTGAGTCGGTGTGCGGAGCTGACGCCGTCAGCTCTTGATGGCGCCGGTGAGCACGCCCTTGGTGAAGTACCTCTGGAGGAAGGGGTAGACGAGCAGGATCGGCACGGTGGCGAGGACCAGGACCGCCATCTGGATGGTCTGGGGCGCGGTCACCGTCGCCTCGCCGGTGGTGGTGTCGGTGAGTCCGAGGCCGGAGACGACGTAGGTGCGCAGCACCTGCTGGAGCGGCCAGTGGTCGCTCTCCAGATAGAGCGAGGCGAAGAACCAGGAGTTCCAGTACGCCACGGCGTAGAAGAGGCCGACGACCGCGAGGGCCGCCTTCGACAGGGGCAGCACGATGGTCCACAGGACGCGGAGGTCGCCCGCGCCGTCCAGGCGGGCCGCCTCGTACAGCTCCTCCGGTATGCCCTGGAAGAAGCCGCGCAGGACGACGAGGTTGAAGACGTTCACCAGCACCGGCAGGACCAGGGACGAGTAACTGTCGAGCATGCCCAGCTCCTTGACCAGGAGGTAGCTGGGGATCATGCCGGGCGGGAAGAGGAAGGTGAACAGGATGAGCAGCAGCACCGGCTTGCCGCCGAAGACGCCGGGGCGGGACAGCGCGTAGGCGAGGGTGACGGTGCAGGCGAGGCTGAGCACCGTGCCCGCCACCGTGACGCCGGCGCTGACGCCCAGGGCGTGGGTGACGATCCCTCCGCTGAGGATGTCCCGGTACGCCTGGAGCGTCGGCTCGGTCGGCCACAGGACCCAGCCGCCGTTGTCGACGACCTCCTGCTGGGAGGCGAGCGAGGTCGACAGGATGACGAGGAACGGCACGCACACCAGCAGTACGACCACGACGAGGGCGATCGCCCTGGCGACCTGGGTGACGGGCTTCGGCTTCTCCATCCAGCCGGGCCTGACCTGGGAACTCATTTGTAGACCCCCTGTTCGCCGAGGCGATGCGCGACCTTGTTGGCGGCGTAGACGAGGACGGCGCCGATGACGCCCTTGAACAGGCCCGCGGCGGCGGCGTATCCGTAGTCGCCGCCGATGACGCCCTGGTAGTAGACGAAGGTGTCGATGATCTCGGCGGCCTGCGGGCCGACGGCGTCGCGCTGGAGCAGCATCTGCTCGAACCCGACGGAGAGGATGTCACCGAGGCGCATGATGAGCAGCAGCACGATGACCGGGCGGATGGCGGGCAGTGTGACGTGCCAGAAGCGGCGCCAGGGACCGGCGCCGTCGATCGCGGCGGCCTCGTACTGCTGCTCGTCGACCTGGGAGAGGGCGGCCAGGAAGATGATCGTGCCCCAGCCGGCGTCCTTCCAGATCACCTGGGCCACGACCAGCGGCTTGAAGGCGTCCGGGTTGCCGATGATGTCGACCGTGCTGAGGCCCGCGTCACCGAGATAGCCGTTCACCATGCCCGTGTCGCCCAGGACCTGCTGGAACAGGGCGACCACGATCACCCACGAGATGAAGTGCGGAAGATAGGCCACCGACTGTACGAAACGGCGGACGGAGGACCAGGTCAGGCTGTGCAGGAGGAGCGCGAGCGCCAGCGGCACGGGGAAGTAGAAGACGATCTGGAGGACGGCGATCCAGAGGGTGTTGAGGACCGCGTCCCAGAAGGCACCGTCCGCGAACATTCGCTCGAAGTTGCCGAAGCCGACCCAGGGGCTGGCCCAGATGCCGTCGAACGGCACGTACTCCTTGAAGGCGATCAGGTTCCCGGCCAGCGCGCCGTAGTGGAAGACAAGGAAGTACGCGACCCCCGGGAGCATGAGCAGGAACAAGCCCCGGCCCCGGCGTTTGTGAAAACTCTTTCGCTTGGTCGAAGCGCCTGACGGACGACGGGAAGGGCGGTTCACCGCTGATTTCCCGGGGCGCTCACGCAGCAACGCGGCCACGAAGCCTCCTCGGCTACGGGTTGGAGTGGGCTGAAGTTAAAACGTTTTCAACATCGGGTCAATACGTTCGACACATCACACGTGGACGATGCGGAGGGCTGCTCGCACCGCTCAGGCCCGCAGCGGCGCGGCCTCGGCGGTGACGGCGTGCCGTGGAGACAGGCCCGCGCCGGTACGGCGCAGTTCCTCGACGACCAGCCGCCCCATGGCGCGGCGTTCGCCGCCGACCGTTCCCGCCACATGTCCGGTGAGCATCACGTTGGGCAGCGTGTACAGGGCCGAATCGGCCTGCGGTGGCTCTTCGGCCGTCACGTCGAGCACGGCGGACAGGTCGGGTCGTTCGGTCAGCACCTCGATCATGGCCTGCTCGTCGATCACCGCTCCTCGGGCGGTGTTGATGAGTGTGGCGCCCTCGGGCAGCAGTCTCAGCAACTCCCCCGTGACCAGCTTCTCGGTGCTTCCGGGGATGAGGGGAGTGTGGATGCTCAGCACCCGTGACCGGGCAACGGCCTCGCTCAGGTCGAAGGCCCTGGCCACCTGGAAGTCGTCGAAGACGTCCGATGGAAGGTAGGGGTCCCAGGCCAGCACCCGCGTGTCCAGTCGCCGGAGCCGCTGGGCCACCTTGCGCGCCACCGAGCCGAAGGAGACCAGCCCCACGGTCTGACGAAGGATGCCGGGCACGTCGTCGACCGGCGGCAGCGCTTTCACCGCGACCATGTGCCGCGAGCGACGGTACACGTCCTTGAGCGCCAGTACGACGTGGGCGTAGACGAACTCTGCCACGGGCTCGTTGTTCGCCTCGGCCGCCGAGATCACGGTGATCCCCCGGTCCCAGACGGCATCGGTGACAAGCTTGCGGACGGAGCCGGCAGCGTGCGCCACGGTATGCAGGGCCGGCAACTCGTCCAGCACGTCGGGCGTCAGCGGCGGCGCGCCCCACGAGGTGACGAGCACTTCGATCTCCGTGCGCCGGGGGTCGGTCAGCAGTGTCCGCACGTCCGCGGCTTGCGCCACGACGTCCACGACAGCGGCCAGTTCACGCATTCCCCGGGCGCCGAACACCTCCTCGCGCAGGACGGGAGCGAGAGCCGTCGCGGCGCGGGGACGGAGCGGTGGAGTCGGGGTGGGCACATGTCCTCCTGGGAGACGGTCGGGCATCTGCACCGCGGTGCGCGGTGTCTCGCGCGAGGTCGCGGGGTGCGGTGTGCGTACGGGGTGCGGGCTGCGGTGTCTCATCCGAGGACGAGGCGGATCCACGCGTCGGCGAGCACGGAGTGGCCCAAGGCCGTCAGGTGCACTCCGTCGTCGGCGATCTCGGCGGGGTCCCCGGCCTCCCGGGCCGCCTGGTTGAGCAGGCCGTCCGCCGACAGGAGAGCCGCGTCGAACTCGGCGGCCAACCGGCGCACGACGTGGATGCGCGCGTCGAGGTCCGCGCGCCAGTCCCACTGCTCGGACCGGACCGGGACGAGGAAGGGTTCCACCAGCACCAGCCGCACTCCGACGTCCCCGGCTTGCCGGAGGAGGGCACGGTAGTCGGCGTCGTATCCCTCCACCGGCGTCCGGATGCCGTAGGTGTAGCGGTGCCAGGTGTCGTTGACCCCGATCATGACGGACACCAGGTCGGGACGGAGGCCGATGGCGTCGGTCGCCCAGCGGGCCCTCAGGTCGGCGACGCGGTTGCCGCCGACACCTCGGTTGAGGACGCCGACCCGGGGGTGGAGCACGCGAAGCCGCTCGGCGATCATACGGACGAAGCCGTCGCCGAGGTCCGCGGGATCGCCGACGTCCCGCCCGGCGGCCGTGATGCTGTCTCCCTGGAACACCAGGCGGGCGGAGTCGCCGATGGGTGGGGGCATCTGACTTCCTCTCGGCCGCACACCGCGGCGAACAATTTTGAAGCAACATGACGTGACGAGCATTGTGCCTGCCGTCATGAGCGCCAACAAGGTCCGTCTCGCTGAGATTTGGCACCGAGTGGGCCGTGTTCGCCCCTGAAGGCCCCTTATCGAGAGGGTGCCGCATGAAGAGTAGTGACGCTCTTTCGGCACTTCTGTTCAAAGCCTGGCTTGCATGTGCAGGTTGGTGTAAGCATGTGCCGCACGCCGGGACGGAGCCGCAGCCTTCCGGCGGACAAGGGCTGTCGTCACCAGCCGCTCCCGTGGCGCTGTGCCGTGCGCACCTGCCGCGCCGGACTCATACACCTGACGGACAGTCAGCCGACGCAGAGGTTCTCTGCGCCTCTCGGAAGGAGCCGCACACCGTGGGCCAACTCAGCAGACGTTCCATGCTTGCCTCCACCGCCGCAGCGGCCGGCGGAGCCGCGCTGCTCTCCGCTTCTCCGGCCGCCGCACGGCCGCGGTCCGGTCCCGTCGCCGCGCCGCTCGGTCCGGGCGGCCACGACCCCGTCACCGTGCGCTGGCTCGACGGTGCCGCACCACAGGAGGTCGCGGGCGGTACCACATGGGGTGTTCCCTGGCCCCGCGGCGCTTTCTCCCCCGAGCAGGGTTTCGCCCTGACCACCGAGTCCGGCGAGGCGGTGCCGATGCAGAGCTGGCCCATCGGCTGGTGGCCGGACGGTTCGGTCAAGTGGTCGGCCCACGCGGTGAGTTCGCAGGCGCCGAAGAGCGACTCCTACCGGCTCGCGGCGGGCGGGGAGACGGCTCCCCGGTCACCGCTGAGCGTGCACAGGGGGCGCGACCGGATCACCGTGAGCACCGGGGTGATCGACGTCGAGTTCGGACGCGCCGGGGACCGGGTCGTCACGTCGATCCGCCGCGGTCGCACGGTCATCGCCAAGGACGGCCGGCTCGTCGCCTCGCGGCAGGACCGACCCGGCGCCGACGGCGCTCCCGTCATCAAGTCCGAGGCGTTCACCGGCTTCGTGAGCGGCGTCACCGTGGAGCAGGACGGTCCCGTACGAGCCGTGGTCAAGATCGACGGCAAGCACCGGAAGGGCCGTCGTGCCTGGCTGCCCTTCGTCGTCCGCTTCTACCTGTACGCGGGCTCGGACGCCATCCGCGTCGTGCACACCTTCGTCTTCGACGGCGACGAGAAGAAGGACTTCGTCAACGGCCTCGGCGTACGGTTCACGGTTCCCCTGCGCGGAGAACTCCACGACCGGCACATCCGCCTGGCCGGCGACGGCACGGGCGTACTCGCCGAAGCCGTGCGCGGGATCACGGGACTGCGCCGCGATCCTGGCGAGGCTGTCCGCAAGGCCCAGTACGAGGGGAAGAAGACCCCCGACACCAGCACTTGGGACACCCGGGTGACCTCCCGTCTGCAGTACATCCCCGCGTTCGGCGACTACAGCCTGAGCCAGCTCAACGCCCACGGCTTCGAGATCAACAAGCGGACCGGTGTGGGCCGCTCCTGGATCCGGGTCGACGGCGGCAGGCGCGCCCGGGGGCTGGGTTACGTCGGCTCCCCCTCCGGCGGGCTCGCGTTCGGTATGCGCAACTTCTGGCAGCTGCACCCGACCGAGCTGGAGATCTCGGGTGCGGCCGGCGACGAGGCCCGGGCCACCGTCTGGATGTGGTCGCCGCGTGCGAACCCGATGGACCTGCGCTTCTACCACGACGGCATGGGGCAGGACACCTTCCCCGAGCAGCTCGAGGGTCTGGAAGTCACCTACGAGGACTACGAGCCCGGCTTCGGCAGCCCCTACGGTGTGGCCCGGACCACGGAGCTGATGTTCTGGGCGCTGGAGGCCACGCCCACCGCCGAGCGCTTCAGCGCCCTCGCCGAGGCGAACGCGGCACCGCCCCTGCTGGTGTCCGGTCCTGAACACAACCACAGCACCGGTGTCTTCGGGTCCTGGGCCCCGGTCGACCGTTCGAACCCGGCCAAGAAGGAGCTGGAGGACAAGCTCGACTTCATGCACCGGTACCACCTGGAGCAGGTGGACCAGCGGTCCTGGTACGGGTTCTGGGACTACGGCGACATCATGCACAGCTACGACGAGGACCGGCATGTGTGGCGCTACGACGTCGGCGGCTACGCCTGGGACAACTCCGAGCTCTCCACCGACCTGTGGCTCTGGTACCACTACCTGCGCACCGGGGACGCGAAGGCGTTCCGGTTCGCCGAGGCCATGACCCGGCACACCGGTGAGGTGGACATGTACCACATCGGCAAGTACCAGGGACTGGGCACCCGGCACGGCGTGATGCACTGGGGGGACAGCGCCAAACAAGTACGCATCAGCAACGCCGGCTACAAGCGCTTCCACTACTTCCTCACCGCCGACGAACGCGTCGGCGACCTGCTGCACGACCTGGTCGACTCCGACCGGAGCTTCCTGGTCCTCGATCCCGGGCGCAAGGTAAACGGCGGCAACGGCGAGTTCGACCCCGACCCCAAGGCGCTCCTCGTCGGCAAGACCACCGACTGGGGCTCGCTGGCCATGGCCTGGCTCACCGAGTGGGAACGGGGCGGGAAGGCGATCGCCCGCACCAAACTGATCAACGGGGCCCGCTCGATCGCCGCGTTGCCCAACGGCTGGGCGCAGGGCGGGAAGGTCACCTACAACCTGGCCGACGGCACGTTCACCGGGCCCACCGAGAAGCTCGTGTCCATCGGTTCCCTCAGCTCCGTCTTCGGACTGATCGAGGTCATGACCGAACTGAACGACCTGATCGACGACGCCGAAGTGAAGGCCCAGTGGGTGCGGTTCTGCCGGCTGTACAACGCCACCAGGGACGAGCAGAGAGAGGCCAGCGGTTCCTCCTGGGGCAACCAGAACCTCCGGCAGGCGTACTCGCGCGCCACCGCCTACGCCGCGAAGCACCTCGGCGACGAGAGGCTGGCCAAGCGCGCCTGGAAGGAGCTGCGCACCGGGCACGCCGGGTACCCCGAGGACCATCCGTTCACCGCCGAGCGCATCGAGGGCCCTGCCGTGCTGAACCCGGTCGACGAGGCGGACCTCGGCACCAACGCGAGCGCCCAGTTCGGACTGGCGGTCATGCAGTGCCTGGCCCTGGTGGGCGACGAGATCTGACCCACGGGCGCGGGGCCCGGCCTCGCCGACACGGCAGGACGTGAGCGCGGCCCCGTCGGCCGGCGGCCGCGCTCACGTCGTGCGGTGGAGTGCCCCGGCCCCCCTGGCCACCACCCACGCACCCTCCCCTCCGAAGGGATACCACCTCATGCCGACATCCACCCGTCGCACGACGACGCGTCTCGGCGCCACCGCGCTGACCACCGCCGCTCTGACCGTCGTGGGTCTGCTCGCCGTCCCCGGGCAGGTGAGCGCAGGCCCCCGGAACCTCCTTCCGCGGCAGTGCACGGGGGACGCGCCCGTCGTCTGTCACTTCGACGTACCGCCCGGCAACTACACCGTCACCGCCCTGCTCGGCGGTGACACGGCGGGCAGCACCGACATCACGGCCGAGACCCGGCGCACCATGCTGGCCGAGACGCCGACCGAGGCCGGCCGGAAGGTCCTCCGCAGCTTCACGGTGAACGTGCGCGAACCGGAAG
This sequence comes from Streptomyces pimonensis, assembly GCF_041380215.1. NCBI lineage: Bacteria > Bacillati > Actinomycetota > Actinomycetes > Kitasatosporales > Streptomycetaceae > Streptomyces > Streptomyces pimonensis. Next base: position 18,852 of record NZ_JAHWZY010000020.1, on the reverse strand, counting down.
GACAGCCCACCGGCCCTGCCGGGAGCCCGGGCCTCGACCTGACGTTCGGCGGCAGCGCCCCTCGGCTCGCCGGCCTGCACGTGGCGCCCGCCCGCCGGGCACCGCAGATCCTCCTGGCCGGTGACTCCACCGTCTGCGACCAGTGGAGGGAGCCGTACACCGGGTGGGGCCAGGAGCTGCCCCAGTTCCTGCGCGGCCGGGCGGCGGTGGCCAACCACGCGGACGGGGGCGAGAGCACGCAGTCGTTCCTCGACGAGCCGGTGTTCTTCGACGCCCTGGAGGCCGAGATCCGCCGTGGTGACCTCGTCCTGATCCAGCTAGCCCACAACGACAAGGCGACCACCTCCGAGCAGTACCGCGCCAACCTCACGGAGATGGCGGAACGGGTCCGCGCCCGGGACGGCAAGCCGGTCTTCGTCACCCCGATCGTGCGGCGGCGGTTCCACAGGGACGGCACCCTCAACTCCGTGGCGCTGCACGTCATGAAGGCCGACCTGCCCATGGAGATGCGCGCCCTGGCCGCCGAACTGAACGTGCCGCTCGTCGACCTGACGGCCATGACGAAGGAGCTGGTGGAGGGGCTGGGCGTGGAGGCCTCCAAGGCGCTGTACCTGCACGGCGACACCATCAGCGACAACACGCACACCTCGGAGTACGGCGCCGCGCGCTTCGCCCGTCTCGTGGCGGACGACCTGCGGTCGCAGCGGCTGCTCCCCGGGCGCTACGTCCGGTGATCTCCCGCTGACCACCACGGTCCGGGCCGGCCTGCCCGGAGCGCCGGTCCGGGCAGGCCCGTGTCCGGGGGCCGCCCCGTTTCACGGATCGTCTCCCCGCCCTCGGTTCCCTGCTCAGTCCCCTCGATGCGCCGTCTGTGCGCCGCAGGACGACCTGACGACGAGGCGGGGCTGGAGAAACAGCTGCCGCACGGGGACGGCCGCGGGATCGGGCGCGTCGATGCGGTCGAGAAGGAGCCGTGCGGCCTGCTCGCCGAGCTGTTGCTTGGGCGGGGCAACCGCGGTGAGAGGTACGTCCGCGAGGGAGGCGATCTCGTCGTCGTATGCGATCAGGGCCATGTCGTCCGGGGTGCGCAGGCCGCGGACGCGCAGGCGGCGCATCAGCTCGATCGCGTCATGGTCGGAGTGCACCAGAGCCGCCCGGGTCCCGCTCGCCAGGCACGCCTCGATGAACCGCTCATAGTGTTCGGCCGCCTCCGTCGAGCCCATGGTGGGCCGACCGCTGTCGTGGAACGGCGCGTCCGGTGCCAGGGCCAGCCGTTCCACCGCCGCCCGGTGGCCGTCTCTCACCTGGTCCGCGGTGGGGCTGCCGTTGGTGAACAGCGCGACGGCCCGGTGCCCCAGCCCGGCGAGGTGGCCGGCCGCGGCGAAGGCCCCTTGCCGGTGGTCGGAGACCACGAACTCGCACGAGGCGAACGGGTCGGACGGCTGACGCTCCATGAGGAGGAAAGGCAGTCCCGTGGCTTCCAGGAGCCCTTGTGTCTCGGCCGGCAGTTCGTGGCCTGCCGCGGAGGCGACGAGCAGCCCTGAGGCGCCGGAGGCCCTGAGGCCCTCGATGCGCTCCGCCTCGTCCCCTTGCGCGTAGTCACTGAGACTGATCACCGCGCGAGCACCCCGCTCGGCCGCCACGGCCTGCACGCCCGCCACGACGCGAGGGTAGTAGTACGTGGCCGACGGAACCAACAGCCCCAGCGTGCGTTCGGGCGGGGGTGGTCCAATGCGGGCGCCTCCGGTGGCGCCGCCGGGCTCGTCGTCGGTCTCCGCCGCGGTGGCACCGCGCGACGCGGTCACCACGGCACCACCGCGGACACGGCTCAGTCGCCCTTCCGCCTCCAGGTCGAGCAGGTCGCGGCGCACCGTGGCACGCGAGACGCCCAGGCGCGCGGCGAGATCGACCACCTTGAGGCCGCCCGACGCCTTCAATTCGCTGAGCAGCTGATCACGCCGCTGGGCGACGAGCATCTCCGCCATTGCCCCTCCCTGAACAGATGTTGAGCATCTTAAAGGAAGTTGAGCCATGAGGCGGAGAGCGGCCGTACCCGGCGCCCCGTACTCAGACCCGTGGGGTTGTCCCGCCCGGTAAGACACCTTCTGCCCCCGCGAGCGGGGTGGAGCCGGCGGACGGGGCCCCTGCGGGTACGAGGTCCTTCACCCTCGTGTCCGCAGGGGTGCACAGGACCGCCGTCCAGGTGCGTCGTGCGCCGAGCTCCTACCGATCGGCCGGGGCTGTCACGTAGCGGGTGTTCGGGTGAGGCGGCTGCTTCATGCCGGCGCCGATGAAGGGCCCGGGCGTCACCGAGTACGTGCTGCCCGGCGCGGCTGACCGCCGGCGAACGGTGCGAGAGGCGGCCGCTGTTCCTGTTCCGCGGCCGACGCGCGATCACCGGCCGGGCCGCGACCCGCTGCCTCGCCCGCGACCACGAGCGGCTGGCCCGCAAGCACGGCTCGAGCTCGTTCGTCCTGCTGCTGAAAGTGATCAGTTCACGGGCGTACGGCCCCGGCGTGGTCCAACCGGTCGCGGACGTGCCGAGGGCCGCGCAGACCGCGCTGCCGCCTGCCGCGCCGTGCACCGGGCGGGCTGACCTCGCTCAGCACCACCCGTCCGGCGCGCAGCTGACCTTCTCCTCCTCGGCGGACGACCCGTCGGGGTCGCGCCCGCCGCACGAGCAGTGATCTCCGGCTGCCGCCGGACGGGACTGGCCGATGTGATCCGCCGCCCCGTGGACGCGGGGCGGTGGGCCCCTCCCGATGACGGTGCCCCCGCTCCTGACGCGAAGACCCCTCCCCCACCGGGATGAAGGAACCATCGTAGTCGAGGTCCGGGCGGACCGGTCCAGGGGCGTCACCGCGGTCGTCGTCCGAGGGCCTCGGGAGGAGGCCGCCGGCGCGGTCGGCGCTGGGACCGCCGCGGAGTCCACCGGGCGCGCGATCCTCCACGACCCGGCCGTCGGTCCTCGGAGCGGACCGGACCTGACGGTCCCCAGCCGGTCGATCGCCCCGCACCGGACTCCCCGGCCCCGGCGGGCCGATGACGGCGACCGCCTCCTCCCTGTCCGCGACGGTCCCGGTGTCCTGCGGGACAGGGAGGTCCCGGAGCATTCGTCGACGTCACACAGCTCGCCCAGCGGAGCGACGGCAGCACCCGTCCCTTCTCACCCTCATCCGTGTGCACACCGGGCAGGGACCTCACGCCTCAGCGACCTCCGCGTACAGCTGCGACAGTTCGGGCACGCCGTCGGCCGCCCACTCGTGTCCGGCGTCCACGACGTCGAACTCCCGGCCGGAGGGGAGCCGTACGACCGGCTGGCCGTCGGTCCGGATCTCCCAGGCGGCCCCCGGCACGGTGCGCACGATGACGGTGCCGAGGTACAGTCCGGCGTCGTTGCCCAGCCAGGTCGAGGCCTCCTCGTCGTCCCGCCAGCGCGGCACCAGCTGGTCCAGCGCCTCCAACGAGGCCGGGGAGTCGTCGAGTCGGACCCCCGCCCGGTCGGCCTGGGAGCGTAGGAGTTCGCACTCGGCGAGGAGTTCCGCGATGCCCTCGGAATCGGGAACCCCCGTCTTCCGGCGCCGGTTGCCCAGGAAAGGGATGTTCATACCGCCAGCCTGTCACTCGTACCGTGTCGCGCACCACAGGCGCGCGGGGTCGGACGACGGCCGGCCGGCGCCTCGCTACACGTCGAGGTCCACCACGACCGGTGCGTGGTCCGAGGCGCCCTTGCCCTTGCGCTCCTCGCGGTCGACGTAGGAGTCCGTGACCGCCTTCGTGAAGGGTTCGTTGCCGTACACCAGGTCGATCCGCATGCCGCGGTTCTTGGGGAAGGCGAGCTGGCGGTAGTCCCAGTACGTGAAGGGGTGGTCGTACTTGAGGGGGCGCGGGACGACGTCGGAGAGGCCGGTCTCGCGCAGGGAGGCGAGGGCGGCGCGCTCGGCGGCGGTGACGTGGGTGGAGCCCTCGAAGACGGCCCGGTCGAAGACGTCGTCGTCGGTCGGGGCCACGTTGTAGTCGCCCAGGACGGCGAACGGCCGGCCGCCCGCCGCGTCGCCGGCCACGGCGGCCTTGAGCGCCTCGAACCACTGGAGTTTGTACGCGTAGTGGGGGTGGTCCAGCTCGCGGCCGTTGGGCACGTACACCGACCAGACACGGACCGGGCCGCAGGTCGCGGAGACGGCGCGGGGTTCGACGGAGCCGTCGTAGCCGGGATCGCCCGGCAGGCCCTTGACGACGTCCTCGAGGCCGACGCGGGAGAGCACCGCGACACCGTTCCACCGGCCGGTGGCGTTCACCGCCGACTCGTAGCCCAGCTCGCGCAGCTCCTCCACCGGGAACTTCTCCTCGGCGACCTTGGCCTCCTGGAGGCACAGCACGTCCGTGCCGCTGCTCTCCAGCCAGGCCAGGAGCCTCGGCAGGCGGGCGGTGATCGAGTTCACGTTCCAGGTCGCGATGCGCATGTTCCCCAACCTACCCGGCGCCGGTGACAACGCCCGCCCGCCGCCCGCGGGGTCACAGCTCGGCGGAGCCTCCCGGTGCGAGCCGCAGGTGTTCCGTGCCGCCGAGGGCGCCGATCTGACGGTCGTAGATCGGGCGGGCGAGGTCGGTGAGGAGGGCGTCGTGGATGTCGTAGGCGCGCTGCGGCTTCACCTCGCGGACGTAGTCGATGACCTCGGAGATCTTGTTCCAGGGGGCCATGACCGGCAGCATCAGCGTCTCGACCGGCCGGTCGGGGACGGTGAGCGCGTCGCCGGGGTGGAAGAGCTTCCCGCCGTCGACGAGGTAGCCGACGTTGGTGACGCGCGGGATGTCCGGGTGGATCACCGCGTGGAGCTCACCGTGGACCTGGACGTCGAAGCCGGCGGCGGTGAAGGCGTCGCCGTGGCCGACGGTGTGCACGCGGCCCGGGAAGGCCGCCGAGAGCTGCTCCGCGACCGACTTCAGGGTCCAGACCGCAGCGGCCGGATTCGCCTCCAGGACTGCCCGCAGCCGGCCCTCGTCGAAGTGGTCGAGGTGCTCGTGCGTGACCAGGACGGCGTCCGCGCCCAGAGTCGCGTCCTCCTCACTGAACGTCCCGGGGTCGAGGACGAGGACGCGGCCGTCCTTCTCCAGGCGGACGCAGGCGTGCGACTTCTTCGTGAGCTTCATGGTTCCATCCTGCCCCCGTGCCGCCCACGACCGCGCGCAGCGCCCCGGAGGTGTTCACTCCTGGGGCGTGGTCTCCTCGCGGATGACCTGCTGGGCCACCCGGAAGGCGCTGCTCGCCGCCGGGACGCCGCAGTAGACGGCCGTCTGGAGCAGCACCTCCTTGATCTCGTCCGGGGTGAGCCCGTTGCGCAGGGCGGCCCGGGTGTGGAAGGCGAGCTCCTCGAGGTGGCCGCCGGCGACTAGCGCGGTGAGGACGACGCAGCTGCGGGTGCGCCGGTCGAGTCCGGGCCGGTCCCAGACCTCGCCCCAGGCGTATCGGGTGACGAGCTCCTGGAAGTCGCCCGAGAACGCGTCGGTCCCGGCCAGCACCCCGTCGACGTGCGCGTCGCCCAGCACTTCCCGGCGGACCTTGAGTCCGGCCTCGTAGGGGTCCGGTCTGCCCTGCGGCTGCTGCGGCGCGACGGGCGGCGGGGCGATCTCGGCGACGGGGGCCTGCTGCTGCGGGGCGACGGCCGGGGCCGGCTTCACCGCCACGGGCATGGCGACGTGGCCGGTGGCGGTGTCGAAGCCGGGCTGCCAGGCGGTGGAGAAGTGTCGCACCAGCAGATCGGTGACGGCGGCCGGCTGCTCCACCGGCACCAGGTGGGAGGCTCCGGGCACGACGGCGAGCCGGGCGTCCGGGATCCCGGCGACCAGCGTACGGGCCTCGGCGGGGCCGGTGACCTGGTCCTCGGAGCCGACCAGCACCAGGGTCGGCACGCCGACGCTGCCGAGTCCGGCCCGCACGTCGAACGAGGCGAGCGCCTCGCAGGCGGCGATGTAGCAGCCGGGGTCGGTGGTGCGCACCATCTGCACGGCCCACTCGGTGATAGCGGGCTGGGCGGCGGCGAACCCGCCGGTGAACCAGCGCTCCGGTGCCGAGCGGGCGATGGGGTCGAGCCCGTTGGTCCGCACGACCACCCCGCGTCGGCGGAACTCGTCCGCCGTGCCGAAGCGGGGCGAGGCGGCGATCAGCGCGAGGGAGGCGAGGCGCTCGGGGTGGCGCAGGGCCAGCTCGATCCCCACGGCGCCGCCGAGCGCACAGCCCGCGTAGCCGAAGCGCTGCACGCCGAGCCCTTCGAGGGTGGCGAGCAGCCGCGTGGTGAGATCGGCGACCGAGCCCGCGGGGTGGGCGGGGGCGCCTCCGTGTCCCGGCAGATCGAACCGGAACACACGCCACTGCTTCGTCAGCTCGGGGACCTGCCGGTCCCACATGTGCCATGTGGTACCCAGTGAGGGACCCAGGATCAGGACCGGGGCCTCTTCTGGCCCGTCAAAGCGGTATTGCAGGGTGTTCGGCGGTGTCTCACTCACGCCCCGCACCCTCTCACGTCTCACAAAATCTCACACAGCCGGGGAAGCCGGCGGCCCGATGCACCCGGGGCTCGGCCCGTCGGGCACTGCCGACGGCCTCGTCGATCGTCACCGCATCCTCCTCGGATAGCAGCACGTTCCGTCACCACCGAATGTGAGACAGGGCCGTTGATATCAGACACTCCTCCCCACGTCACCGGGCCCGTCGCCTCTGTCCGTCCGCAGACCGCAGCCCGGGCAGCTCCCTTGGTGGGCGTCCGTGCAGGACGGCGATCAAAGGTGAGGAGTTCAAGCTCACGACTCCGGCTGTCACCAGCGCCAGTCCGGTCATGGTGACAGCCGTCTCGGGCCAGCCCACACTCACGACCTCGCTGAAGACGGCCGTGCCGACGGCGACGGCGACCACCGGTTCCGTGGCGTCGATCACTGTCATGCTCGCGGCCAGCGGGCCCTGCTGGAAGGCGCTCTGGATGAGGAGGAGTCCGCCCATGCTGGCCACGACGAGTGCGTATGTCTGCCAGGCCGCCACCACGGCGAGCGGCCCGTCCCGGAGCCGCTCCACGGTGGCTGCCAGCAGCACGGACTGGGTGCCCATCACCGCCCCGGCCGCAAGTGCCGTCGCCGACGCCCGCCACGGCCCGGACAGCCGTCGCGCCGCCGACAGAGCAGCGAAAACCACAGCGGACACCGAACCCAGAATGAAAAACCAGGACGAGACGGGCGCCTCGGGGTGACCTCCGTGCGGGCGGGCGGAGACAAGCGCAAGAGTCAGCCCGATGGCCACCGTCAAGGTGCCGAACCACTCCCGCCGTCCAAGGCGCATCCTGTACAAGCGGGCCGACAGCGGCACGGCGAAGATCAGCTCCGCGACGATCAGCGGCTGCACCAGGCTGAGTGGCCCGAACGCCAGCGCGAGCGACTGGAATCCGTACGCGAGCACGGCCAACCCGATGCCGCACAGCCACACCCGGTTTCGTACGAGATGCGTCAGCAGGCGTAGGGACAGCGCTTCGGTGTCCGGTCGTGCGCCAGCCGCCCACTGTTGCAGGACTCCGGCCACGGCGAAGCACAGTCCGGCGGCGAGCGAGGCCAGGACGGCCGTCGTCATCGGTAGCTCCACCGGGTGTCAGTCGGCCCTCCGGCGAGATCCCGCACTTTGCGGCCGTCCGGTGTCGTTTCGCGAGAGCCGGAGGCGGAAGGGAACCGGCAGCATGGCGAAGGGTCAGTACGTTCCGCTGGCCATGCGCTACGGGCCTCGAGAGGGGCCGGGGGCCAGGCATCGATCGGTTGCGTTGATGTGACGCACGGCGTCGGCTTGCATGCGCCGGCCACGCATGGTACCGGTTTGCGTTCGCGGTGTGATGGGGCGGGTGGGCCTGGCCGAGCGGCCCCGCGGCGTCGTCCTGTTCCGACGCTGAAGGGAACGCTGGGGTCAGGCGGCCTTACGGTGGCGGGCGACATCGAGGGTCCGGTCCAGGGAGACGAGCACTGGTGCGGTCAGCTTGTTTGCCATCTCATTGTTGGCCCAGCGGAGTGGCCGGGGCGGTGCGTACGCCTGGGCGAGTCTGACCTCCGCGCCCAGCATGCGCAGCCGGGCCGGGCTGAGAACCTTGCGCAGTGCGGCCGGCTCCCCCGTTCCTCACGGGCCGCCTGGCCGGTAACGGCGCGGTGGAACTGGTTGAGCTGTCGGAGATAACCGCTGCCGTACGGACCGGTGCGCCGCAGCCGGACCAGCAGGCGTTTGGCTTCCTTCGCCTCGTTGCGACGGCGGGCGATGAGCTCACGCCCGTGCTTCAGCGCTCGGCGGGCGACGGGGTGGACGAGTGCTTCCCCGGCGGCCTCGTGGACGGCCGGCAGGCGCGTCAGCCGGTCGAGGTTCCGGCGGCGCTGCGGCCCGGGCAGAGCGGCTCGCAGAAATCCGAGTCTGATCTGCCGGTGCTGGTGGGCCAGCAGGTCGACGACGTTCTCGCCGCCCAGCGCGCGGACCGCCTGCAGAGGCAGGGCCCGAGCCGGCTTCGTGGCCTTCGCCGTCATCCTCATGACGAGGATCGGCTTCGCCGCGGCAATCCGCGATGCCCTCTTCGTCAACGCTCCCATGAGTTCTCCTCGCTCCCATGCTGGAGGTCGTGGACGACTCGGTGGGCACCCGCGCTGTCGTCCTGACTCAGCCTGCAAAGCAGGAGATGGTCGACAGCAGGGCGTTCGCCGGTCGGCGACTGTCCAGGCGTGTGTGCTGGACGACCACCGGCACGTCGCTGACCAGCACCGACGCGTAGTCTGCGCCGATCGGCACCTGCCCTTCCTCCGCGAGTCCGTTGAACCGCTGGTGCAGCGTACGCCGCGCGGGCACCGTCGCGGCGCAGTGCCCGGCGGGCTCCCGGTCCGGAAAGGACAGCGCGATCTGCACGTGAGCCTCCGCATCACTGGTACTGAGGATGCATGTGGTCTCGTGGCTTGTCATCTCCACCTCGGGCCCGGTGCTGGAAGCCGGGATGAAGCCCTCGGGGACGCCCCATGTGCGCCGACCGAGGTGTTCCACAGTCGTTTCCTCCTTGCTCCGCCCCGGAACCGTCTGGGCCGGCCCCGGGTGCCACGGAACCGGGTACCGGGACAGGCGAGTGTCTGCGCAGTGGCGCACTCAGGGTGACGCGAGTGGCCGACACCGCCGGTTTGGAGTGTCGCTCCCCGCCGGGCCGGGAATCCTCGGTGGGTCGGCAGTCCTCGGCAGGCGGCTCATTGCGGGCATACCGACCACGGTTTTGCGTGGAGGAGGGCCGGGTACCTCTGAGCCATGTCCCCTCCCCCGCGCCATCTGAACAGCGCGGCTGAGCGCCGACCCGACATTCTCTCCGTTGCGGTGCTGGTGGACCTGCTGAGGAACGGCTCGGCGGGAGGGCACGTGAAGTGCTGGGAGAGGTTTGCCGAGGCGGCGGCCCGTCGAGCACCGGACGACCGGGGAACCGCACTGGACCTGACCGTCTACGTGCTCGGAGACCATGCGTACGTCGAAGAGCTCTCGCCCCGGGTGCGGTTCGCGGCCCTGCCGCCAGTGCTGAGCACCGCCCCCATCGTGCGGTCGGCGGCCGGCGTGGACGTCACCGATCTCGCGCCCTTTCACCCTGCTCTCGCCAGGCTGCTGCCAGGGCACGACGTATGGCACATGACCCATACCTTTGCCCTCGGCTCGACTGCGGCCCGCCTCGTCCAACGGCTCTCCGGCCGCGGGCGACCCGGGCTGGTGGGCTCCCTCCACACGGACGTCCCGGCCCTGGCCTCCGTCTATACCCGGCAGATTCTCGGCAAGGTGCCCGGCGTTTCCTTGACGGATTTCCGCCCGACGGCTGGTCTGCCCCGGCTCGCTGAGGGCTTGCTGCGGCGTCGCCGCGACCGGCTCCTGCGCCTGTGCGACCGCGTGCTGGTCCCCACGCCGGCCGCCCGCGAGGAAGTCGGCTGGGTGGTCGGACCCGGCCGAGTCGGCCTGCTGCGGCGTGGCGTCGACCGCGAGCTTTTCCGCCCCGACCCTGCGGCCCGGGGAGAACTGGTCCGTGACTTCGGCCTCCCCGTCGACCGGCCGCTGGTGCTTTTCGCCGGACGGGTGGACGCGTCGAAGGGCGCCTTCATCGTCGCCGAGGCGGTCCACCGCCTCAGACAGGGTGGCCTCGACACTCATCTCGTCGTCGCCGGTTCGGGAGCCGACGCCGACCGCGTCAAGAAACTGCTGGGCCGCGCGGCGACTCTCCTCGGTTCCCAGCCGCAACGTCTCCTGGCTCGTGTGTACGCGGCCTGTGACATCTTCGCCTTCCCGTCCCACACCGAAACGATCGGCAACGTAGTGGCCGAGGCGATGGCCTCCGGGCTTCCGGTCGTGCTGCCGGCGAACGCGACCACCACCCAATGGCTCGCGGAGCCTGGAAGGGATGGCCTGCTGGTGGACGACGACACGTCCGACGCGTGGGCCAGGGCACTGGGGAGTCTGCTGGCCCAGCCCCAGGCTCGGCAGGCCATGGGGCAGCAGGCGGCCAGAACGGCGCGGTCGCAGCACCCCACGTGGACCGACGTGCTGGAGCAGGACCTGGTGCCCGTCTGGGCAGATAGCGCTCGGGCGCACTCGGGCGAAAGACGCGCACAGGAAGGGCGACACGCGCCGCCGTAGAGCATGAGGACGTCCACCCTCAGCGCCCGGGGCTTGACTGATGGCGGAAGCGGCACCCGCATCAGCTGGGACAAGACGGCGACCCTCGAGAGCCTGCGCACGTGCACACCGTGAGTACGCCGCCACAGAAACGGAAGGAGAGGCCAGGCGTTTCGACCCGGCGTTACGGGTCGCCGGCGCTGACTGCCTCGGCGACGGCAGGCTCAACGGTAGTAGAGGCGGAGCGGGATGAACCGCCCCGTGTCAGGTGGAGGCTCGATTCCATAAAAGGATCGAGTCATGGCACGACCCTCCCGTTACCCGCTTGAGCTGCGCCGTCGTGCGGTGCGCATGACCGCCGAGGTCCGCGGCGACCATCCGAATAAGACGGCCGCCCTGCAGGCGGTGGCGGACAAGCCCGGCATCGGTTCCCGTGAGGCGCCGCGGATCTGGGTCAAGCAGCACGAGACCGACGCCGGGCAGCGGCCGGGGACGACGACGGAGGAGTCCACCCGGCTCAAGGCGCTCAGGAAGGAGAACGCCGAGCCCAAGCGGGCCAACGAGATCCTCAAGGCCGCGGCGAGTTCCTTCGCGGCCGAGTTCGACCGGCCACACACGTGCTCGTAGCCTTCATCGACGAGTACCGGGACCGCTTCGGCGGGGTCGAGCCGATCTGCGGGACGCTCACCGAGCACGACTGCAGGATCGCCCCTTCCACCTACTACGCCCACCACAAACGCCTCCAGGCTCCCTCCGCCCGTCGCGTCCGCGACGGGCGGAGCTCAAGAAGAAGATCAAGCAGGTCTACACGTCCGACAACCGTGTCTACGGGGCGAGGAAGATCTGGCGCGAGCTGAACCGGCAGGGCCGTCCGGTGGCCCGCTGCACGGTCGAGCGCCTGATGCGCGAACTCGGCCTCCAGGGCGCGGTCCGCGGCAGACGCGTCATCACCACGATTCCCGGCGGACAGGTGGAGCGAGCGCCCGACCTGGTCGACCGTGACTTCGTCGCCGCCGTCCGAACCGCTGCCGAGCAGCGGACTTCACCCACGTGAAGACGTGGTCCGCGGTCGTCCACGTCGCCTTCGTCGTGGACGCCTCCTCCCGCCGGATCGTCGACTGGTCGGCTGGTCGGCGGCCACCGTGAAGGAGACCGTCTTCCTCCCGGACGCCCTGGAGATGGCGATCCGGCAACGCGACCTCGATCAACGGCCGGTGGAACCAGGCGAGTTGATCCATCACTCGGATGCCGGGCCGCAGCCCAGACTCAACCGGTCGCCGCAACACCTCGAGACCGTCGGCATCGCCGCGAGCACCTGATCCGTCGGCGACGCCTACGACTGTCAGTCTGTTCGTACCGGATCCCGCAAGGGTCAACGCCCTGATGGAATCGACGGTGGGCCTTTACGAGACTGAGTTGATCAAGCCTCGACGGTTCCGGAAGACGCTCCCCCAGGTCGAGCCGGCCACCGCCGAGTGGGACGACTGGTACAACCACAGGCGGCTCCACGGTGAGGTAGACCATGTCCAGCCGGTCGAATGCGCGGCCGACTACTCCACCGCGCTCACGAAACCCCAGGTCACAACCACCATCTGAGATCTCTGCCGAACCCGGGGCGATTCAATCAGCGGGTCGACGAGGGCCGAGACGCCGGTGGTCCGGCCGGACGCGGTCATCGCCATGGCGAGTACGCGGCAGTCCACCGTCGTCCGGCTGCGGAAGCCCCGCCCGGACGACGGTGCGGCAGGTGCGGAAGGCGGCACGGGATCCCGGTGGAAGGCGCTTGGCGGGGTGGCTCCGTGTTCCTCCTCCGACAGGCTCTCCGGGAGGCCCCGGGGACTTCCGGGAGGAGCGAGGACCGGGACTCCGAAGCTCGTCAGGCACTGTCCCGGCCCCGGTCGTGCGCGAGGAGGCCGCCGGTCCCGCGTTCCGTGGTGTGCCGCGGGGCAGGCGGCCGGTCCGTCAGTGGCCGCCGGTGAGCTGTCCGGCCAGGCGACGGCGCATGTCGGCGCTGGGCCCGTTCAGGCCGACGACGGTGGCCTTCTTGCCTCGCTGGGCGTACTTGGTCTCGATCGCGTCCAGGGCGGCGACGGAGGAGGCGTCCCAGATGTGGGTGCCGGACAGGTCGATGACCACGTCGTCCGGGTCGCCCGTGTAGTCGAACTGGTGGACGAGGTCGTTGGACGAGGCGAAGAACAGCTCCCCGGTGACCGAGTAGACGACCTGCTTGCCGTCGGGGTCGACGACGCCGGAGACGTTGACCAGGTGCGCGACGCGCTTGGCGAAGATGATCATCGCGGCGACGGTGCCGACCACCACGCCGATGGCCAGGTTGTGGGTGGCGACGACGAAGCCGACCGTGGTGACCATGACGATCGTCTCGCCCACCGGCATCCGCTTGAGCGTCTTGGGCTGGATGGAGTGCCAGTCGAACGTGCCCACCGACACCATGATCATGACGGCGACCAGGGCTGCCATGGGAATGTCGGAGACGACGGAACCGAAGACGACGACCAGGATGATCAGGAAGGTGCCAGCCAGGAAAGTGGAAAGGCGGGTGCGGGCGCCCGAGACCTTCACGTTGATCATGGTCTGGCCGATCATGGCACACCCGCCCATGCCGCCGAAGAAACCGGTGACGATGTTGGCGACGCCCTGGCCGATGGACTCGCGGGTCTTGTTGGAGTGGGTGTCGGTGATGTCGTCGACCAGCTTCGCGGTCATCAGCGACTCCATCAGGCCGACCAGCGCCATCGCAAGCGCGTACGGGGCGATGATCGTCAGCGTGTCCAGCGTGAACGGCACGTCCGGCAGGCCCGGCACCGGCAGGGAGGAGGGCAGCTCGCCCTTGTCGCCGACGTCGGGGACGGCGATGCCCGCGCCCACGGTGATCACGGTCAGGATCACGATGGACACCAGCGGGGCCGGGATCACCGTGGTGATCCTCGGGAAGAACACCATGAGGGCCAGACCGGCGGCGATGAGCGGGTAGACGGCCCAGGGCACGTCACGCATCTCCGGCACCTGGGCCATGAAGATCAAGATGGCCAGGGCGTTGACGAAGCCCACCATGACGCTGCGCGGCACGAACCGCATCAGCTTGGCGACTCCGAGGACGCCGAGGACCACCTGGAAGAGGCCGGCGAGGATGACTGCCGCGACCAGGTAGCCGAGGCCGTACTCGTGGTTGAGGGGTGCGATGACCAGGGCGATGGCACCGGTCGCGGCGGAGATCATCGCCTTGCGGCCACCCACGACGGAGATGACGACGGCCATCGTGAAGGAGGCGAACAGGCCGATCGCCGGGTCCACCCCGGCGATGATCGAGAACGAGATCGCCTCCGGGACGAGCGCCAGGGCGACGACCAGCCCGGCCAGCACCTCAGTGCGCACGACCTTCGGGGACGCGAGCCAGTCCGGCTTGGACAGGCGCAGCTTGGGAGCTTGGGACAGCGGTGAGGACATGCAACCGTTTCTGTTCAGGCGCACGTGTCCATTCCCGCTGGACACACGCGCTCGGCGTACGTGATCCCGATGAGGAATCGTCCGGGCCCGGCCGCCTCGGCGGGCCTTGCCGGACAGGGCGGCAACCCTGGGTCGCCGGTCGGGCGTCATTGCCCACGGGTCTTCAGTGCCGCCGGAGACCCGGCCGGGGCCGACGCCGCGGCGGCTCCACTCCTGCCGCGCAGCGGACAGCGAAGGTGAACACCGTGGACAGTCTACCCTGACGTGAGGGCAGAGTGTGAGTTGCGGCTTGTGAAGCGCAGGTAAACGGCACCCGTGTTCCTGTGATTGTTCTTACGTAGAGTAGTTCCCTTGGCTCATTTCGAAACCAGGCGGACAGCAGAGGGAGATGGCAGGACGATGACGGAACAGCGGCAGATGCAGATCGGCGAGGTCGCCGAACGGACCGGTTTGTCGCTGCGCACCATCCGTCACTACGAAGAGGTCGGCCTCGTTATTCCCTCGGCCCGCAGCAAGGGCGGCTTCCGGCTGTACACGGAGGCCGACGTCGAGCGCCTGATGGTGATCCGCCGCATGAAGCCACTCGACTTCTCCCTGGAGGAGATGCGGGATCTGCTGGACGTCACCGACCGGCTCGCCGCTCCCGACGGTTCACCGGCCGGCGAGGAGAGGGAGCGGTTGCGGGAGCGCCTGGACTCCTACCGGAAGGTGGCCGAAGCGCGCTGTGAGACGTTGCGCGCGCGGCTGGCGATGGCCGAGGACTTCGCCGCCGCACTGCAGCGCCGGCTCGAGGCGGAGTCCGGCAGGAAGACGCCCGACGGCAGAGCGTGAAGAGCCTCCTGCGTGTGACCGGCGTGAGACCCGTTCTCGCATGCTCCCGGCCAGGCGCCGGCGTGTGAGCGCGTCCGGTGCGGCTCGTGCCTGTGTCCCCGCTCGGCGCGCGGGAAGGATGCCGCGGTGCGCCCGGCCGGGGTCCGCAGGCGCACCAGCGTCCGGTGGACGGCCGGGGCTCCCAGCGGCCCGCGCCGTTCTCGTCGGTCCTGCGGGCACGGGCGGCCTTGATCCGACCGTCGGCGGTCGTGCGGGAGCGGGACCAGACGCCGCACGCCTCCACCCTCTCGAATCCCATGTCCCCAAAGCCGGTCCGACCGGTGCGCAGATCGGCCATGACGCGCTGGATCAGCACCTCGGTGCGGGTGTCGGAGGACGGGGCGGCCTCGTCGAGGACGGGAATCGGCGGTGCGGTGAGGAAGGCGCGGCGGCGGTGAGGACGGGGCGCCCGCCGGCGCTGAGGTCGGCGCCGTTCTCGTCGGGCAGGGTGTCGTAGCCGTCGGGCAGGGCGCGGATGAAGTGGTCGGCGCGGGCTGCCGTCGCCGCCGGCTCCGGGCGGTCAGGGCGCGTCGCCGGCTCCGATGATCATGGTTATGAGTGCGTCGAGGCCGTGCGCGGCCAGCGTGTGACGCTGGCGCTCCGCGCCCGTACCCGTCTGCAGCAGACGGTGGACCAGCGAGGTCACCTTGTGGCTGTCGCCGGACTCCTCCAGGGCAGGACCGACATGCGCCAGCAGCTTGTACACGGCGTCCTGCGCCCGTCCGCGCTCGCCTCCCGGATCGATCAGGTCACCGCTCAGCCCGTACCGCGCGGCCTGCCACATCGCCGCGTCCATCAGCTCCGGGTCCGGGTCGGGCTCCTCGATCCCGTCGGCCGTCTCACGCCGGGCGGTGTCGACGAGGGCCCGCAGCAGCCCGGCGAACATCACCGCTTCGTCCGTGCGCAACTGGACGTCGAGGCAGCGGATCTCGACCGTGGGGTACTTCTCGGACAGACGCGCCTGCCAGTACAGCTGGCCGGTGTCTCCGATCACCCCGGCCGCCAGCAGGCGGCGTACCCGTGCGTCGTAGTCCGAGTCGTCGGCGAAACGCGGCGGGACACCGCTGACGGGCCAGCGCCCGAAGACCACGGTGCGCCAGCTGGCGAAGCCGGTGTCGTGGCCTTCCCAGAGGGGGGAGTTGGCCGACATGGCGGCCAGCAGCGGCAGCCAGACGCGGATCCGGTTCAGTACCCGGACACCGACGGACCGGTTGGGTACGGCGACGTGGACGTGCATGCCGTTGACCAGCTGCTCGGCCACCAGCTGCGGTGCCTGCTGCTGAAGGGCCCGGTAGCGGGCCCGGTCGGTGACGGGTACCGGCAGTGCCGCACGCAGCGGTGGCGTGCCGCTCGCCATGATTCGGCACCCGTGCGCCTCCGCGGCCCCGGCCACGGCGTGCCGCAGACGCAGCAGGTGTCCGCCGACCTCGTCCACCGTGCCGCACACCGGGGTGGCCACCTCGATCTGCGCCTGCAGCAGTTCCGGCTGGACCTCGCCGGCGGTGACGAACGGCTCCAGGCCGACCGCCGCCCGCACCTTCTCCGCGCGTGGCACCAGCCTGCCGGTGCCCGGCTCCACCAGCATGTACTCCTCTTCCACACCGACGGTCGTGGTCATCATCGGCCTTTCGTCGCTGTTACGCGGCGTATGGACGGTGCTCGTGGAGTGCCATGGTCCTATCAGACCAGATTCGATGAAGCCGACCGCCTCCACCACCGGGGAATCAGCCCTACCGCCCGTCGTGCTCATCGCCGGCCGGTCCGTGGCGGGATCCGGCGTATGCCGCGTCGCGGAACCGGCGCAGTCGTCCGGTGGGACGCAGACCGGCGAGGCCGTGGGCGGCAGGGGTCGCAGGGCACCGTGCGGGTGCCCGGAGCGGTGTGTACGGCCTCCGGGCTCAGCGAGGCGAAGGGGTGCCAGGGACCGTCGGCGGCGGCCGCACGCAGGTCGAAGCTGACGGGCCGGCGGGCCGGCGGGCCGGATCCTGGAAAGCGCCACCGGCGCCGGCGCCCCGCCGTCCACCTGGCCACGCCCTGAACTTGTCGTCGACCTGCTCCACAGGACGGTGTACGCCTTCGTCACCGAGGCCGCCGCCGACGCCCCGGCCGCCCGCTCGGGCCCTGGCCCGGGGCGACGGCACGCCGCGACGCGTCCCGGCCACCGACTCCGACACGGGTCCGCCGCCCCGGGGGCGGTGACCGCCGTGCCCCGGCTCCGCCGCGAGGCGCACGTGGGGCGGGGTCACTCACCGGTGGTCTTGTCCACCAGCGCGCCGTACGTCAACTGCAACGCGTCCGCACCGGCCAGGGCGGTGAGCGCCCCCATGGTGACGCGGGTCGCGCGCGGGCAGAGCAACTGCCCGGCGGTGAGGGTCGAGGCCACCCAGACGCTCACGCAGAACGGACAGGTGACCAGTTCACCGGCCGTGCTCCTGCCCTCCTCGGACCGTGCTTCCTCGTGCAGCTCGGCCGGCCCCTGCGGGCCCTGGAACGTGGTGAAGGGGGCCCTGAGCGGGCTGGTCACCGACGCCTTGCTCAGCAGTCGGCTCAGCCGGAACGTCGCCACCGCGGTCAGCGCCACGTCCCAGGGGTCGGGCCGGTCCGGCAGCGGACGCCCGCGTACCTTCACCACCGTCGCCCAGGCCGCGGTGTACACGCCGAAGGCCGCCATGGCAGCCGCGTAACCACGCAGCGGGCGCTCCTCCCCCGCCGAGTACGTGCGTTCGGCGCGTCGAAGTCGTTGCCTCAGGCGGTCCGCGAAACGGCCGTCAGTCGCTGTGCCCATGCTCCCTGCCCTCTTCCGTCCCCGTCGGTGTCTCGTCCGCGTCGCGGCCGGCCGTCTCCTCCGTCGTCCCGTCCTCCTCGCGGAGCCTGACCTCCACACGCCCGTCGATGACGCGGGTGTCGAAGGCGGGCTGGGGGGCGGTGGCGGGGCCGCGGACGTTCCAGCCGTCCGAGAGCCGGAAGACGCTGCCGTGCCAGGGACACCGGACACACCCGTCGGCGACCGTGCCCTCGGACAGCGGCCCGGCCAGGTGGCTGCACCGCTCGGCCAGCGCGTGGAAGGCGCCGCCGGGTTCGCGCACCACCAGCACCGGCACGTCGTCCACGATGCGCCGCACGGGCTGCCCGGCGGGGAACTCGTCCACGGTTCCGATCCGGTGCCAGCCCTTTCCGACGACGTGCGGCACCGCCTCGGCGTGGTTGGCGCCGGAAGCCTGCCGGTAGGAGAGATGACCGCCCAGCATGCCTCCCAGACCGACCGCGGTCAGCCCGAGGAAGCCGTACGTCCGGCCCGCTCCGGCCCGCCCGGTGAGGCGGCAGAGGAGCGAGGCGCCGTACAGGCCCACGGCCGCCGTGTTGGCCATCGCGTGCACCAGCCCCACCCGCTTCTGCTGACGGTGGAGTTCCGCCCAGTCGACCACGCCCGCCAGCGCGGCGGGCCCGGCCGCCGCCAGTCCGACACCCACCAGGAGACCGGCCTCCCGGGAGCGGCCGGGGTACAGGTCGAGTACCGCGGCGGACATCCAGCTGCCGATCGGTACCTGCACCATCAAGGGGTGCACGGGATGGCCCAGCCACCTGCCGTGCAGTCCGTCCCGTGCACGGCCCAACGGGAGGGCGCGCACGCTCCTGCCGAGCTTGTCGATCGCCGCGTCCGCCCTGGGATCACGCTCCAGGGCGTCGAGCAGCCACAGCATCCGGTTTTGGCCCGTACGGCGACGACCCGGCTTCTTGTTCATGGACGCAGGGTCCCCCCACGGACGAGGGACAAACAGCTACTCAGTGCCTCCTGTGCCCGCCCGGAGTGTGCGGGCGGTCGTCGCCGCCCGCACACTCCGGTCGGCCGAGCAGGTGTCCGGCCTGCCGGAGGGGGGCCG